>NZ_NCAS01000027.1:0-52063 GCF_002255515.1 Acidiphilium sp. 20-67-58
CAAACAAGCACCGTCGCGAAGCCCATCCTGCCGCGCCGCCCCGCCTGGCTGCTGGCGCCGGTCCCCGAGGCCGCCGCCGCCGCCGGCCTGCTCCGCGCCTTGCTCGCCGATCCCGCATTGCAGCGCCGCATCGGCGCGGAACCCCGCCTTGGCCGCATCCTCCGCCCGCTCTGCCGCAGCCTCGGCCTGAAGCTCCCGGCGATGCTCCGCCTCGCGCCGCGCGCAAGGCGCACCCCCCGCCCCAAACCCGAACCCGTCCTGCCGCCCAGCACGGACGAATCAGTCGCAAAACTCCCGCGCCGCTTCCGCCCGCCCGCCTGGCTGCGCCGGCGCGAGCGGCTGCGCGACCCGCCGCAGGGCAAGAGCATCATCCGATCAGATGGAATCATCTGATCGGATAAAGATGACCTGATAAACGACAAGATAGAGCAGATCATCCGCGACCACCCTACCCGATTAGGTAACTGCGCCTGACCGGACGCTTGCCCATATCCGCCGCATGGCGCGCCGGCAGGACGAGGGCGGAGCAGGCAAACGGGAGCGGACGCGGCGCGCGGCCATGACGGCGCATGGCTGACCAGCCGGTAGCAGACCGGCCGGGATCAGACAGGCCGGGATCAGACCGGCCGGGATCAGACCGGCCGGGATCAGACAGGCCGGGATCAGACAGGCCGGGATCAGACAGGCCGGGATCAGACAGGCCGGGATCAGACAGGCCGGGATCAGACCGGCCGATGGCTGACCCGCCGCCGGAGGAGCGCGCCGGCCTCATCGCCCTGGCGCTGGCCGCCGCCGCCGGTCTCGCGATCTGCGCCGCGCTGGCGCTGCCCTTTCTCGGCGCGCTGACCTGGGCGCTGGTGCTCGCCATCCTGTTCGCCCCGTTGCAGGCGCGGGTCGAACGGCGCATCCCCCATCGCGGCCTCGCCGCCGGGCTGACCGTGCTGGTGGCGATCCTCGTCGTCGGCGCGCCGGCGACGCTGGTGGTCGAGCGGCTGGCCCATGGCGCGATCGCCGGCGCCGCCTTCATCCAGGCCCGGCTCGCGGCCGAGGGCCCGCTCCGCTTGCCCGCCCTCGCCTGGCTGCCGGCGGAGCTCGATCTCTCCGGCCTGCTCGGCCGGCTGGTGGCGATGCTCGGCAATGCCGGCGCCGCCCTGCTGCGCGGCTCGGTGGCGCAGGTGATCGAGATCGTCCTCGCCTTCTACATCCTGTTCTACGCGCTGCGCGACCGCGCCGCCGCAATCGCTTCGCTGCGCCGGACCCTCCCGCTCGATGCGGCGGAGGTCGAGAGCCTCCTCGCCCGCATCGGCGGCACCGTGCAGGCGATCGTCTACGGCACCGTCATGGTCGCGGCGCTGCAAGGCACGCTGGCCGGGCTGATGTTCTGGGCGCTCGGCCTCGGCGCGCCGCTGTTCTGGGGCATCGTGATGAGCCTGCTCGCCATCGTCCCGGTGCTCGGCACCTTCGTCGTCTGGATTCCCGAAGCCGCCTATCTCGCCCTCGAAGGCCAGGAGACGAAGGCGCTGATCCTCGCCTTGTGGGGCGCGCTCATCGTCGGCGAGATCGACAACGTGGTGCGGCCGATCCTGGTCGGCGACCGGCTGCGGCTGCCCACCGTGCCGGTCTTCATCGCCATCATCGGCGGCCTCATCGTCTTCGGCCCGCCCGGCTTCATCCTCGGCCCCCTGGCCATGACCCTCACCCTCCTCGCCCTCGACCTGCTGCGCCGCCGCCGCGGCGGGCCCGCGCCATGACGCCGCACCTCGCCGGTCTCTGGCTCGGCTTCGGTCTCTGCGCCGCGCTGGTGGGGCTGGCCGGCCCGGCGCTGTCGCGCAACGGCGAGATTATCTCCGCGCGGACCAATCTCTCCGGCGGCTGGATCGGCCTCATCCTCGTCGCCTCGATCACCTCGCTGCCGGAGCTGAGCACCGGCATCAGCGCCGTCAGCCTCGCCGATGCGCCGGATACCGCGGTGGGCGACGTCTTCGGCAGCTGCATCTTCAATCTCGCCATCCTGATCGTGCTCGATTTCATGCTGCGCGAGGAAAGCGTCTATCGCCGGGTGCGGCAGGGCCACATCCTGTCATCCGCCTTCGGCATCCTGCTGATCGGCTTCGCCGGCCTCACCCTCGCGCTGCATGGCGAGGGGCTCGCAGTTTCCCTCTTCGGCATCGGCGGCTCGACGCCGATCATCTTCCTGCTCTACGGGCTCGGGGCGCGGGCGATCTTCATCTATGAACAGCAGGATCAGGCAGTGCACCCGCCGATGGCGCGCGAAGCCGGCATTCCGCTCGCCGAGGCCCTGCGCGCCTATGCCGGGGCCGCGGCGCTGGTGGTCGCGGCGGGCAGCGCGCTGCCCTTCGTCGCGGTCGCCCTCGCCGGGGCGATGGGCTGGCAGCAGACCTTCGTCGGCACGCTGCTCGTCGCCGCCGTCACCTCGCTGCCCGAACTCGTGGTCAGCATCGTCGCGGCGCGGATCGGCGCCGTCGATCTCGCGATGGCGAACATTCTTGGCAGCAACATGTTCAACATGCTGGTCCTCGGGATCGACGACCTGTTCTACCGCCACGGCCCGATCCTCGATCACGCATCGCCGATCCACGTGGTCTCTGCCATGTCGTGCGTGGTGATGTCGGGCCTGCTGATCGCCGGCCTGCTCTACCGGCCGCAGAACCGGCTGTTCCGCACCGTCGGCTGGATCAGCTTCGGCCTGTTCGCCATGTATCTGCTCAACGCCTACGTGCTGTTCCTCTATGGCGCGCGCTGACCCCACCACGCCGCCGCCCGCCTGGCACGCACGCGACGCGGCTGCGGTGATCGCAGCCCTCGGCGGCGATGCGGCCCGCGGGCTCGACGATGCCGAGGCCGCCGCCCGGCTGCGCCGCCACGGGCCGAACGCGATCGAGGCCGCGAAGCCGCAAAGCCGGCTCGCCCTGCTGCTTGCCCAGTTCACCGATGTCATGGTCCTGCTGCTGATCGGCGCGGCGGCGCTCTCCGCCCTGATCGGCGCGCTGGAGGACACGGCGGTAATCCTCGCCATCGTCATCCTCGATGCCGTGGTCGGCTTCATCCAGGCCGCCCGCGCGCAGGACGCGGTGGCCGGGCTGCGCCGCCTCGCCGCCCCGGTCGCGACGGTCCGGCGGCAGGGCCGGACGATCACGCTGCCGGCGGCGTCCCTCGTACCCGGCGATCTCGTGCTGCTCGAAGCCGGCAACACGGTCCCTGCGGATCTGCGGCTGCTGGAGGCGCCAGGCCTGCACACCGGCGAGGCCGCGCTGACCGGCGAATCGGCCCCGGTGCTGAAACAGGTCGCCCCGATCGCAGCAGGGACGACGCTGCCCGAGCGAAGCTGCATGGCCTACAAGGGCACCTCGGTGCTCGGCGGCCGCGCGACCGGCATCGTGACCGCGACCGGCATGGGCACCGAACTCGGCCGGATCGCCACCCTCATCGGCGGCGCCGCCCCCGGCCCCACTCCGCTGCAACGCCAGCTCGCCCGGTTCGGCCGGCAGATCGCCGCCGCCGCACTCGCGGTCTGCGTCCTGATCCTCGCCACCGGGCTGCTGCGCGGCGAGGCGCCGCTGCCGATGCTGCTGACCGCGCTCAGCCTCGCGGTGGCGGCGATCCCCGAGGCGCTGCCCGCCATCGTCACCGTGCTGCTGGCCGGCGGCGCGGCGCGGATGGCGCGGGCGCAGGCGCTGATCCGCCGCCTCCCCGCGGTCGAGACGCTCGGCGCCGTCACCACCATCTGCGCCGACAAGACCGGCACGCTGACCCTCAACCGGATGCGCATGACGCGAGCCTGGCGCCCGCCCGGCGATGCGGATGCGACGGCGCTGCTCCGCGCGCTGGTCTTGTGCAACGACGCCACCGCCGATGCCGCCGGCACGAAGCAGGGCGACCCGACCGAAACCGCTTTCCTGGACGCAGCCAGCGCGGCAGGGCTCGATCCGGCCGCCGAGCGCGCCCGCCACGCGCGCTGCGCCGAACTGCCCTTCACCGCCGCGCGGCGGCGCATGACCACGCTGCACCGCGATGAGGACGGCGCGCTGGTCAGCTACACCAAGGGCGCGCCCGAGGCGGTGATTCCGCTTTGCACCGAAATGACCGGCCCGGCCGGTGCGGTGCCGGCCGATCCCGCCTCCCTCATGCGCGCCGCCGCCGCCATGGCGGCCGATGGAATGCGGGTGCTGGCCGTCGCCCGCAGGCGCCACAAGCCGGGGACAGCGGTAGCGATGGCGGCTTCAGAGATGGAAGGCGGGCTCGAATGTCTCGGCCTCGCCGGGCTGATCGACCCGCCGCGCCCCGAGGCCGCCGCGTCCGTCGCCACCTGCATCGCGGCGGGTATCCGCCCGGTGATGATCACCGGCGACCACCCGCTCACGGCCGCCGCCATCGCCCGCTCGATCGGCATCCTCGATGCTGCCGCCGGCGAGACAGCGGTGATGACCGGTGCCGCGCTGCAGGCGCTCGACGAGGGGGAACTGCGGCGGCGGGTGCGGGAGGTCGCGGTGTTCGCCCGGGTCGATCCGGCGCAGAAGATCCGCATCGTCACCGCGCTGCAGGACAATGGCGAGGTGGTGGCGATGACCGGCGACGGGGTGAACGACGCACCGGCGCTGGCACAGGCGGATATCGGCGTGGCGATGGGACGCGGCGGCACCGATGTCGCCCGCGAGGCCGCGAGCCTCGTGCTGCTCGACGATAATTTCGCGACCATCGTCGCCGCCGTGCGCGAAGGCCGGCGGATCTACGACAACATCCGCAAGTTCGTGCGCTTCGTCATCGCCTGCAACGCGGCGGAGATCCTGACGATCTTCCTCGCCCCCTTCTTCGGCCTGCCGATGCCGCTGCGGCCGATCCAGATTCTCTGGATCAACCTCGTGACCGACGGGCTGCCCGGCCTCGCCCTCACCACCGAACCGGCCGCGCCCGACATCATGGCCCGCCCGCCGCTTCCGCCACGCCAGCGTCTGCTCGCCGGCTTCATGGCCATCGAGGTACTGTGGAGCGCATTGCTGATGGCGGCGATCACGCTGCTGACCGAGGCCGTCGCCCGCCGGATGCAGGATGCGCACTGGCAGACGATGGTCTTCGCCGTGCTGACCTTCGTGCAGCTCTGGCAGCTGATGGCGGTTCGCGCCGCGCACGCAAGACCGTTCCATGCCGATCTCGGCGCGAACCCGCCGCTGCTGGGCACCGTGCTTCTCACCGTCGCCTTGCAGATCGCGGTGATCTACACGCCCGGGATCAACCGCGCCTTCGGCGCGTCACCGCTCAGCCCCGGCGAACTCGCGGTAACGATCGCCGCCTCCAGCGTGATCTACATCGCCCTCGAACTGGCCAAATGGGCGCGCCGCACCACCGGGCGGACCACCCCTTGACCTGAGGGCCACCTCTTGACCTGAGAGCAACGTGCCGTATTCCGTTGGCGTCCGAAAACGAAAATTGTGCCCGCGCCCCTTTCAAGGCCGCAAGAATACTCATTTCAGATCCGTTCGCGCGGGCGGGAGGAACGCTGATGATCACGCTTGAACGAGGGCTGCCGACCCTGATCCCCGCCATCCACCCGCTGCCGGAATACCTGGCCGCTGGCGAGCGGAAGGCGTTCTACACCGCGATGAAGACCGCGCTGCAGGTGCCCTGGATGGGGGTGGTGACGATGGCCTACGCCCATTACCCGCATTTCTTCCGCCATTTGTGGCGGGGGCTCGAGCCGATCGTGACCAGCACCGCCTTCGTCGGCGAATGCCGCGACCTGCGCGCGCTGGCCGAGCGGGAGGCCGCACGCCTCGCACCGGCCGGGCTGCGCGGGACGCTGGACAAAGTCGGCTACGCGCCGGCGGAAATCGCCTCCATCCGCGACATGATCGAGATCTTTTCCCACGGCAACTACCCTTATCTGCTGATCGCGACACTGGTGCGGCTGCTGCTCGAAGGCGGCGCGCTGGCGCCGGATGTCGCGGTCGACGCGGCCCCCTTCACCGGCCGCCACGCGCCGGATGTCGCCTGTCCGTTCGTGCTGATGGAGGCGCATCATGCCGATCCGGCGACGAGGGCCGTTTATGAGGATGTGAAGGCGACGCTCGGCCTGCCCTTCGTCAACACCGACTACCGGGCGCTGGCGCGCTGGCCGAGCTATTTCGCCGCCGCCTGGGGCGGGATCAGGACGCTGGTCGCGACACCCGGATATGACGCGGCGTGTCGCAACGTGCATGACGCCGCACTGGCGCAGATCCGTCATCGCGTGCCCAATCCGGGTGATGCGCCGATCGACGAGGTGCTGGCGATGGCGCGGCTGTTCCAGTTTCTGCTGCCCGGGCTTGTTCTGAACATCGCCCTGTTCGACCTGCAACTGCGATAGGCCGCCCCTTATCCGGCATCGCCGCGCAGGCGCCAGGCCAGCGTGTCGATCCGGTCCTGTCCGAAGAACGGTTCGCCGCGCCAGACCATCGTCGGCACGCCCCAGTGGCCGGACGCGCGCAGGTCCTGATCGTTCTGCGCCAGCACCGCCTCGTGCCCGTCGGGATCGGCGGCGACCGCTTCATCGAGCGCGGCGAGATCGAGCCCCGCGCGGGCCACGGCGCGGGCGAGATGATCGCCGGTATCCCAGCCCTCGACCTCGCCATCCCAGAGCAGACGGGAGACCTCGAGACAGAAGGCAACGCCGGCGCCGCGCCGCGATGCCGCAACGCCCAGCCGGCCGAGCCGGCGGGCGAGAGGCTGCGCCGGCGCGATGGCGAGGGTTGCGGGATCCTGCGCGACCGGGTCCGGCACGGGGCGGCGGAACTTCATGCCGCGCGCCGCGGCCTCGCGCGCGCTGTCGCGCAGGAAATAGGGACGCGCGAGAGGGTTCATGGTCCGGAAATAGTCGGGGTTGCGCAAGGCGGCCGGATGCACGATCCGCATCTCCAGCGCGACGCCCTGCGCCTGCGACAAGGCGATGAGGCGCGGCAGCGCGATGTAGCAATAGGGGCTGCGGAACGACCAGAACACCATGACCGGCTCGCTCATCTCGCACCCTTTCATTGCGTGGACCCCACAGCCTCTGGAGGGCTGGAACTTTCCGGCCCTGCGGTTGAGATATCATCGTTCGGCACAACAGGATACCGTATCTGGAATCGATACGTCCGGCTATTGACCAAGAATATCTTTCTGAATATCGTAAAAAAGATTGTATATTACTGTATTTAATATCTCGATAAGGTTAATAATTTATGTCCTATTCTAATTTTTTATCAAATACCAAAAAAGAAATAGTGATTTGTATCGGTGCCGGACCAGCTGGCCTGACCGCCGCATATCTGCTCAGCCGCAACGGCCTCGCCGTGACCGTGCTGGAACAGGATCCGGTTTATGTCGGGGGCATTTCCCGCACCGAGACCTACAAAGGCTTCGCGTTCGATATCGGCGGGCACCGATTCTTCTCGAAATCGCAGGAAATCGAGGAATTGTGGGACGAAATCCTCGACGAAGGGTTTCTTGTCCGACCACGGAAATCGCGGATTTATTATCGCCAGAAATTGTTCGATTACCCGTTGCGCGCCATGGACGCGCTGCTCAAGCTGGGCGTTTTCGAGGCAGTCCACTGCGTTCTGTCATACGCGAAAGCGCGGTTGTTCCCGATCGCCAATCCCACCAATTTCGAAGACTGGGTAACCAACAAGTTCGGCAAGCGCCTGTTCCGGATCTTCTTCCGCACCTACACGGAAAAGGTCTGGGGGATGGCCTGCAACAAGATTTCGGCAGACTGGGCGGCGCAGCGGATCAAGGGATTGTCGCTCTCGCAGGCGATCAAGCATGCGCTCCTTCCGCAATCGGGGAAGCAGCCGCGCGACAAGGTGATCAAGACCCTGATCGACAGTTTCCGCTATCCGCGACGCGGGCCGGGCATGCTCTGGGAAGCGGCGGCGGCGAAGATCGAACGTCAGGGCGGCGAGATCGTCAAAGGCATGAAGGTCGTCGAAATCAGCCGTGAAGATGGAAAGTCATGGAGGGTCGTCGCCGAGGACCCGGCCGGCAATCGCCACACGTTTCACGGAACCCATGTGATTTCGACGATGCCCATGCGCGAGTTGTGCCATGCCATCCGGCCGGGCCTGAACGAGGCCACGCTGGCGGCGGCGGACGCTCTGAAATATCGCGACTTTCTCACCGTCGCGCTGATCCTCAAGGACCGCTCGCTGTTCGACGACAACTGGATCTATATCCATGATCCGAGCGTGAAGGTTGGGCGGATCCAGAACTTCAAGTCATGGTCGCCGGACATGGTCCCCGACCCGGCGCTGAATTGTTATGGGCTGGAATATTTCTGTTTCGAGGGCGACGGGCTCTGGGCCTCGACGGATGAGGCGCTGGTCGAGCTTGCCACCAGCGAACTCGTCAGGCTCGGCCTTGCGACGCGGGAAGACATTCGGGAAGGCACCGTCGTCCGCCAGAGAAAGGCCTATCCGGTCTATGACGACCACTACCAGAAACATGTCGACACGATCAGGACGGATCTTGAGGAGACCTGCCCGAACCTGCACCTGATCGGCAGAAACGGCATGCACAAATACAACAATCAGGACCATGCGATGATGACGGCCATACTGGCCACCGAAAACATCCTGGCGGGAAAGCAGGTCTATGATTTGTGGAAGGTCAATCAGGACGCCGAATATCACGAGGAAGCATCATCGTCGTCGACCCGGACCTATGACCGGGCCTATCGGCAGGTGACCGAAACCTCGCCGCTCGTCCCGATGGCCGGTGCGGACTGAGGGGAACGCGTCCGGACGCGGGCCGCTGCGCGGCGGATCATCCGATCGGATGGGGGCATCCGATCGGATAACGATACGCTCCTTGTCGATATCATAGAGCATCATCCGATCCATCAGGATCGGACCGCGCTCTATGCCGAGATGGCGGTCCAGTCCACGCCGCTCTCGAAAGCGGCGGCGGCGCGGTAGATCGACCGCTCGTCATAATGCCGCCCGATCAGCATCATCCCGACCGGTAGCCCGTCCACCTTGCCGCAGGGAATGCTCATCGCCGGATGATGCGTGCAATCGAAGGGGCAGGTGTTCGGCAGCATCTCGAAGCCGCGTTGCAGGATCTCGGGGACCGGGGCATCGGCGTCCGGCAGCTTCGGCGCAACCATGGGGACGGTCGGCATCAGCAGGAGATCGAACCGTTGCAGGGCGGCGTCGTAGGCGGCGCGCAGCCGGCGGACGAGGTTCTGCCCTTTCGCGTAATAGCGGCCACCATGGGTCCTGGTCATGTATTGACCGAGAAGCATGGTGTTCTTCAGCGTGTCCGACAGTTCATCCGCCCGGTCGCGCCACGCGGCGTGGCGATCCATCAGCGAGGTCAGGTAAAGCCCCTGCCAGTTGAAGCCGAAACCGTTGCCGTGCATCATCTGCATCGTCGCGCCCTCGGCGGCCACGGCGAGCCAGATCGCCGGTCCGACCGTGTGCATCGGGATCGATACGGTTTCGACCTCGGCGCCCATCGCCCCGTAGCGCTCGGCGGCGGCGCGGACGAGGGCATCGCTCGCAGCCTCGGACTGGGCGTGGCCGAACCCTTCCTGGACAATACCGATCCGCATGCCCTTCACGCCCTGGCCGAGCGCCTCGACATGATTATATGCCCGATCGCCCCCATACTGGCGCGGGTCCAGCCCGTCGGGTCCGGCAAGGACGTCGAGCAGGCGGGCATTGTCCTCGACCGTCGCGGTGATCGGTCCGGTATGATCGAGGGTAAGCTCGATCGGCATGATGCCGGTATAGGGGACGAGCCCGTGCGTCGCCTTCATGCCATAGGTGCCGCAGAATGCAGACGGCATGCGGATCGACCCGCCCTGGTCGCCGCCGAGCGCCATGTCCACCTCGCCCGATGCCACGAGTGCGGCGCTGCCCGAGGACGAGCCGCCGGCCGAGTGCCCATGCCGGTGCGGATTGTGAACTGGGCCGCTCGAACTCGTGTGGCTGCCGCCGGAGAAGCAGAAATATTCGCAGACCGATTTGCCGACGATGGTGCCGCCGGCATCGAGGATGCGGGTCACGACGGTTGCGTCGATCTCGGGCATGTAGCCTTCCAGCGTCGATGCGCCGTTGGACATCGGCAGGCCGGCGACGCAGACATTGTCCTTGATCACCACCGTCTTGCCCTTGAGCGGGCCGGTGGCGGCGCCCTCGATCACGGATTTGACCGCCCATGCGCCGAGCCGGTTGTCCTCCGGGGCGACGCGCTGGCCGGGCAGCCGGGGATAGCGGACCTCGGGCAGTTCGTCCTGCATGCGGTCGACGAGTTGCAGGGCGGCGATGCTCGAGGCGATCGCTTCGTGGTGGCCGGCGAGATCGGTCTCGTCGAACGTCATGCCTAGCTCGGCCGCCACGTCGCGCAGTGTCGCGAGCGACGGAACCTTGACGGTGTGAAGTGTCATTCAGTCCTCCCAAAAAACGCGCTTCAGAGCGCGAGATATTCCTTCATGATCTCGCTGTCGGCGATATCGTCGCGATTGCCTTCGGCGACGATGCGCCCCTTCTCGAGAATGATGCAGTGCGAGGTGAGCGAGAACACCATCGGGACGTTCTGCTCGACGATGACGATCGTCATCTTTTCCTTGCGATTGATTTCCGCGAGGATTTTCGCGATCTGCTGAACGAGGATCGGCATGATGCCGTCCGAAGGCTCGTCGAGCAGCAGGACCTTCGGATGGCTCATCAGGCTGCGGCCGATCGCGAGCATCTGCTGCTCGCCGCCGCTCATCGAACCGGCGAGCTGCTTGAGGCGTTCGCCGAGGCGGGGGAAATAGCCGATCACCTCGTCGAGCCGGCTTGCCTTCTGACCGCCGCCGGCAATCCGCCCCATTTCGAGGTTTTCCCAGACCGTGAGCTTCGGAAAGATGCCGCGACCCTGGACGATGGTCGCGATGCCGCGCCGGGAGCGAAGATGCATCGGCAGATGGGTGATGTCTTCCCCATCGAGCACGACACGCCCGGATCGCGCCGGCAGCGAGCCGTTCAGGCCGCGGATCAGGGTCGTCTTGCCCATGCCGTTGCGGCCGAGAATGCCGACGATCTCGCCGGTCTCGACCGTGAAGTCGACGCCATGGATGACCTCGATCGGTCCGTAGCCGACATGCAGGCCGGTCGCGCTCAGCATTCCCACTCTCCGCCCAGATAGACGTTGCGCACATCCTCGTTCTCGCTGATCGCGGCGAAATCGCCCTCCATCAGCACCCGGCCGAGATGCAGCACGGTAACCGGCGCGCCGAGATCGCGGATGAAGTTGATGTCGTGCTCGATGATGACGATGGCGATGCCGAATTCGGCGGCGAGCGTCTTGATAAGTGCGGCGGTCGCGTGGGTTTCCTCAGCGCTCATCCCCGCCGTCGGCTCGTCGAGCAGGAGCAGCTCGGCACGATTGGCCAGCAGCATGCCGATCTCGAGCCATTGGCGCTGCCCGTGGGAAAGGGTGAGCGCCGGGTTCGATGCGAACGCCTCGAGCCTGGTCAGTTGCAGCACCTCGCCCATGCGGGCGCGCCGGTCTGCGCCTTCCGCGTGCTTGCCGATCGAGGCGAGCTCGATATTTTCAGCGACCGTGAGATTGTCGAACACTGACGGGGTCTGGAACTTGCGGCCGATGCCGAGCCGCGCCCGCCCTGGAACGCTCATGCCGGTGATGTCGCGCCCCTTGAACGCGATGCGGCCCGATGTCGGCGCGACATGGCCGGAAATCATGCTGATGAAGGTGGTCTTGCCGGCACCGTTCGGCCCGATGATGCAGCGGACCTCGCCGCTGCCGAGGGTGAAATCCACATCCTCATTCGCCACCAGCCCGCGGAAATGCTTGGTCAGCTTCGTGATCCCGAGAAACTCAGCCATGGGTGCCATCCTTGCGGGCGACGAGGCGGCCGAGCGCGCCGGCGATGCCGCCCTTGAAGGCGATGATCACGGCGACGAAGATCCCGCCGAGAATGAGCTGCCAGAAGACCGGCGACAATCCATCGAGATAGTTGGACAGCGCGGCCACGCCGAGGCCGCCGAGCAACGCGCCGAGCAGCGACTGCCTGCCGCCGATCGCAACCCAGATCACCACTTCGGTCGAAAACGCGACGCTGGCGAGCGAAGGCGACACGAATTCGGCGTGTGCCCCGTACAAGGCGCCGGCGAGACACGCGACCGCGCCCGAGATGGTGAAGGCGATGGTCTTGTACCAGGAGGTCTCGAAGCCGAGCGACAGTGTCCGGCCCTCGTTCTCGCGAATGCCGACCAGCACCTTGCCGAAATCGCTGCGCGTGAGGCGCCGCAGCCCGGCATAGATCGCGATCGTGACCGGCAGGACCAGATAATAGATCGCGCGGTCATGCGCGAGCGACACGCTGCCGAAGGGGCCGAGCGCGAGGTCCATCCGCGGGATGTACATCCCGTTGAACCCGCCGGTGAGCGAGGACTGGCTGATGGCGATCTGCTGGACCATGATCGACAGGGCGAGGGTGATCAGGACGAAATAGATATCCCGCACGCCGGCGCTGAACAGAAAATAACCGACGAGGAAGGCAAGCCCGGCGCCGATGACGATTGCCGCCAGCAGCCCGAGATAACCATCGCTGGCGCCGAAGCCGGCTTTCATCGCGAGGCCCATCGCATAGGCGCCGAGGGCGAAGAAGGCCGCCTGGCCGAAGCTGAGAATGCCGGCATAGCCCCAGAGCATGCCGAGCGACATCGCGAGCACGCCATAGATGAGATATTGCGGCAGGACGTAGATGACATAGCCGCCCATCATCAGGGGCAGAAGTGCGAGGGCGGCGAAAACCACGATCGCCGCGGCTGATTCCGAGCGCAGATCGATGCGCGGCGCGGGTGCGACCGGTCGGGTGTTTGACATCGCGTTGCTCATTTTTCCTTGAACACTCCGGTGGGACGGAACCGCAGCACGACGATGGCAAGCGCGAAGACGACGGTCTGGGCGATCACCTGGCTGGAGAAGGCCCCGAAGATGGTCTGCGAGCCGCCGATCAGGAAGCTGCCGGCCAGCGTGCCGCCGAGCAGCTGGCCGATGCCGCCGACGATCACGACGAAAAACGAGCGGACGAGATAGATGTTGCCGATCGTGGGGTCGATGCTCAGGATCGGGGACATCAGCGCGCCGGCGAGCCCCGCGAGCATCGCGCCGGCGACGAAGACGATCTTGTAGGTCGCCGCGACATTGAGGCCGAGCAGGCCGGCGACCTCGCGATTCTGGGTCAGGGCGCGGATCTTGATGCCGTAGGACGTCTTGTAGAAGACGAGGCCGATGGCGCCGAGCAGTGCCGCGCTCAGCAGCGCGACGAGGGCTTCGTATTCGGGGATGTGAAAGCCAAGGAATGCGATGGCGCTGGGCAGGGGAGTTGGGATCGTCCGGATGTCGCTGCCGAAGGCGATCTTGATCAGCTCGGTCAGGATCAGGAAAAGCCCCCAGGTGAGCAGGAGCGTCTCGAACGGCTTGTCGTAGAAATGGCGGATTAGCG
This sequence comes from Acidiphilium sp. 20-67-58, assembly GCF_002255515.1. Lineage (NCBI taxonomy): Bacteria > Pseudomonadati > Pseudomonadota > Alphaproteobacteria > Acetobacterales > Acidocellaceae > Acidiphilium > Acidiphilium sp. 20-67-58. Next base: position 13,493 of record NZ_NCAS01000027.1, read on the forward strand.
CGTGCTCGACGATCAGGCCGACAAGGCCGACGCCGGCGACCGCGACGAGAACGGCCAGGGCAAAGGGCAATCCCGCCGAGAGGCAGGCCCAGGTGAAATAGGCCCCGAGCGTGATCATCGCGCCGTGGGCCATGTTGATCACCCCGATCAGCCCGAAAACGACCGCGAGGCCGAGCGCGGCGAGCGCATAGACGAAGGTGATGAGCGTGCCCTGGATGGCGAGGGACAGGATGGCGTGAAACACCGTTTCGTGGGTCATGATCGATACATTGTTGTCGAAACCTCTTCTCGTTCCGGCCGCCGGGCGCGCGGACAGTCTCGCGGCGCGCCGGGGCCGGCGTTCAGGACATCCGAGGCGCGCGGGCAGGCAGGCGGCTGGCTCGCCCGCCCGCGCGGCACGGCGTCAGTTCAGCGGCAGATGGGCGCAGCTGGCCGTCGCCGGTGTAACATCCGGGAGGTATTGCACCTGCTCGAACATGTCTCCGGTTCCGCTCCAGTGGTCGCGGACGCGCATCAGATACGAGGGCAGGACCGCCTGGTTATCGATCGCGCGCATCGTGATGCTGCCTTGCGGCGCCTTGTCGAAGGTCAGGCCGGCGAGACCATGGCGCAGCCCTTCGGTCGAGACCTTGCCGCTTTTCGCGATCGCCATCGCCGCCATGTGGCCGGCATTGTACATCGCGACGCCCACCGTATCCATCAGCGCATTGTGCCCGAATTTCGCGCGGAACTTCTTGAGGAAGGCATCGTTGTTCGGCTGCTTGATCGACATGAAATAGTCGAAGCTGACATAGGTGCCGGCCGAGGCTTCGGGACCGAGCGCGCTGGTGACGACTTCCTCGTCATCCACCGTCCAGAGGGTGAAGTCCTTCTTCATGCCGGCAGAGACGAACTGCTTGCGGAAATTGATGGTGTCGCTGCCGGTGAGGGTGAGGAAAATCACATTCGCGCCGGAATTGCGGATCTTGGAGAGCACCGAGTCGTATTGCGGCGTATTGAACGGGATGTAGATTTCATCGACGACTTCGCCGCCCAGCTCGACCAGGCGCTTTTTCGTCACCGCGTTGGTCACCCGCGGCCAGACATAGTCCGAACCGACCATGAAGAATTTCTTCCCGTGATTCTTCATCATGTAGGGCAGATGCGGCCAGACCTGCTGGCTCGGCACCGGGCCGAACATGAAGATGTTGGGATTGCAGACGCCGGGGAAATATTTCTGCTGCTGGCCTTCATAGAAGGTGGGGTAGAGCAGCACCTTGTTCCCCGCGGTGACGACGGGGCCCGCCGCGTTGCGCTCGGCGCTCGAGAATGTGCCGGCCAGAAAGTCGACGCCCTCCTCGCGGATCAGCCGGTTGGCCTGCTCGGCGACGATGCGCGGCTCGGTCTTGGAATCCGCCATGATGATTTCGAATTTGCGGCCGAGCACGCCGCCGGCAGCGTTGATTTCATCGACCGCCAGCTTGAACCCTTCGGAATGCGCCTTGCCATACACCGTCCATGCGCCGGTGAGAGGCGAGATCACGCCGACCTTGATCGGTGCCGCGGCATAGGCGCTGCGGATGATCGCAGGCGCGCCGAGAGCGGAGGCAGCGCCAAGGCTGCCCAGCAGAACGGAGCGGCGGTTCACGCCGGAAACGGAATTCGGCTTTTCACTCATGTTATCCTCCTTAGGGTTGTGGGCTGGCGTATCCCGTTGATTTTCATATTATTATCGTTGGACGCTGGTGCTCAGTACCATCCTCGCGGCACGTCGGCGCCGAGCATTTCATCGTAGACATCCGTCCGCCGATCGCGGAGGACCTGGTTGAAATCGTTCCAGTTCCGGCCGCGGCGGGCATCCTGGAGATTCACATCCGCGTAGATGATCTCCTGCCGTGTCCGGCTGGCGGGCCCTGCGACCGGCCAGCCGGTGTAGCTGACGATCAGGCTCTGCCCCTCGAATGGCTGATCGCGTTCGGTGCCGACCCTGTCGGCCGCGGCGATGAACAGCGAATTCGAATGCGCCGCGGCCATGACAAGGATGTTCGCCATCGCCTCGCGCCCCTCCGCCTGGCCGGGGATCGGCACCCAGTTCGTCGGCACGCAGACGATGTCGGCGCCGGCGAGCGCGTTCAGCCGATAGGTTTCGGGAAACCAGCCATCATAGCAGATCGCCATGCCGATGCGGCCGATCGGGGTATGGAAGACCGGAAACCCGAGATCCCCCGGCTCGAAATAGAGCGTTTCCTCGTTCCAGAGATGCACCTTCCGGAACGTCCCGATATAGCCGGCAGGTCCGATCAGCACCGCCGCGTTATAGAGGCTGTCGCCGTCGCGCTCGGCGATTCCGGCGGCGATATAGACATTGTGAGCCGACGCCGCGGCTTCCCAGCGGCGGACCGTCGGGCCATCGGGGATCGGTTCGGCCAGGGAGAACGCCTCCTCGCGGCTCCTGAACACATAGCCCGAATTGCACAGCTCCGGCAGCACCAGCAATTTCGCGCCATTTGCCGCCGCCTGTTCGATCAGCCCGAGGCTGGTGTCGAGATTGGCATCCTTGTCGCCGACATGCGGCTCCATCTGGAGGCATGCCACCCGCACCATGTTGTGGCTTCCGGACTGCTCCGCCATCAGACAGCACTCCCCAAAAAAATAGCCCTCGGCCGGCCCCCGTGACGTGACGGAAGCGGGACGAGGGCTGACTTGCCCTTGATATGGTGGCAAGCAACCCTGCTTGCCGTTCCCCGGCATCCATTGCCGGGGCAGCGATCATGTTGTTCTGCCCATGCGACCGCTGTCAACTAAAAATTTGGAACATCAGGGCGCGTTGCGGATGCCTTCGAGCAATTCCTCGGCGCGGGCAACGGCATCGGCGATCGAGGCCATCGATACGCGCTTCTTCATGGCCTGGCGGCGAAGCAGGGTGTAGGCCTCGTTTTCGGAAATCGACTCCTTCGCCATGATGATCCGGGTGGCCTTGGCGATGAGGCGCTGCGATTTCATGGTCTCCTCGAGCTTGGCCACTTTCGAGGACAGCTTCGCCTCGTAGGATTGCAGCGCGCGCGCGAGCACGAGGTTGGTGAGGATGCCGATCGGGCGGATCGGTTTCATGATCACCGCATGCACGCGGGCATCCATCAGGGCGCGCAATGTCAGCGGACTTTCCGCGTTGACGACGGCAATCCGGGTCAGGCTCGTGTCGTCGTAATTGAAGCCGCGATGCGTCGCGGATTCGTGCTCGACGAGGAAGAAGACGACATCGGCGCGTTCGCTCGCCTTCGCCGCCGCGGGCCAGACATGGCTGACATCGCACCCGATGCGCCGGAGCTGGCGCACCAGCTCGTCGCCATCCCCGTCATGCGGATGCGCGATGAGAACCCGCAAGTCCCGCAGCTCGCGAAGGATCCGCAGGTCCATCACGCCGGGAGTTCCCTTGCGCCGGCTTGCCCCGGGCCGCGAGGGGCGAAGCCGTCGAGATCGTAATCGTAGCTGACGAGGTAGGGGTCGGGTTTGACCGGCTCGGCCTCCTCGTGGACGATCCTGAACGTGCAATCCGCCGCGGCGATTCCGATGCGCGGGGTGACATAGGCGTGATTGTTGTCGGGATCGATCGTCACCAGCCCCTGGGGCGCGTGAAACTCCGCGCCGAGCGCTTCCCGGGCGAGCACCTGCGGGTTGGTGGTGCCGCAAGCCGCAAGGGCCTGCGCGAACAGATGCACCTGGCAATAGGCGGCTTCGGCATACATGCTGATCGGGCGGGACTCGCCGAACTTCGCCCGAAAGCGCTGGTTGAACTGCCGGTTCGCCGGCGTTTCCACGGTGGAGAAATAGGGCGCCGCCGTGATATGCCCCGCGGCACGCTCGCCGCCGATCTCGGCGAGTTCGCCCTCCGCCATGGTCAGGCTGGCGATCGGGATGCCCGCGGCGAACAGCTTCGTCTCGGCATATTGGCGATAGAATGAAATACCGGCTTCGCCGACGAGCGTGGAGAAAATCGCGTCCGGCCGGATACGGCAGAGCCGGTCCAGCGTTTCACCGAAGCTGCGATCGGCCAGCACGAGGGGAAAATACTCCTCGCCGACGATTTCGCCCTGCGCCGCATCGACCAGTTCCTTCATCACCCGGTTGGATTCGCGCGGGTAAATGTAGTCGGAGCCGATCAGGAAGATCCGCGATCCGTGTTGCCTGGCGAGATACCTGGCAAGCTGGATGCTGTTCTGGTTCGGAACCGCACCCGTATAGATGATGTTCGGCGAGTATTCGAAACCTTCGTATAATGACGGATACCACAACAGACCGTTCCAGCGCTCGATCGATGGCAGTACCGCCTTGCGTTCGGCGGAGGTCGAACAGCCGAAAATGATCTGCACGCCGTCGTCGATGAGCAGGCGCTCGGCAAGCTCGCGATAGGCCACGGGGTTCGAACCGGGATCGTAAGCGATGGGCTCGACGGGACGGCCGAGAATGCCCCCGGCGGAATTCACCTCCTCGATGGCCAGCGCGGTGCCGAAGAAATGCTCGGATTGGGGAATCCGCATCACGCCCGAGCGTGAAAACAGGATTCCGACCCGCCATGAATCCCGATTATTGGCGAGCGTATCGTTCTGCAAGCAACCCTCTTTGAACCTGGACGGACAAGACTGTCCGGCGCCGATAGTGCCGGTGCCGATCCTGCGATGCAAGCGGACATCCCCCGCCTTCCGCCCGCCCCGCTCATGCAACGCGACGCTGATCGCAAGGCGGGGTTACTCGACGATGTAGCCGAGCCCCTGCCGGGTCCGGATGTGGTTGTCGGCGAAGGTGCCGAGCTTCTGGCGGATGTTGCGGATATAGATGCGGATGTAGGTGCGGTCGGAATCGTGCACCCCGCCCCAGCCGGCGCGCAGGATGTCGTCATGCGTCACCAGCTTGCCGCGATGCCGCACCAGGGCCGTGAGAATGCGGAATTCGGTTTTCGTGAAATGGATCTCCGCGCCATCGAGGCGCACACTGCGGGCCGCCTCGTCGATCCGCAATCCTTCGAATGCGATCACCTCGGTCGGCACGCCCTGCCCGGTGGCGATCAGGCGGAAGGCGTTGCGGATGCGCGCGAGAAGCTCGCCAAGGCCGAAGGGTTTCTCGACATAGTCGTTTGCCCCCGCATCGAACGCGGCGATCTTCTGTGCTTCCTGGTCGCGCGCGGAGAGCACGATCACCGGCACCTCGGAGAATTCGCGCAGCTTCACGATCACCTCCTGCCCATCGAGATCGGGCAGGCCGAGATCGAGCAGGATCACATCGGGCACCAGCGTCGCCGCCAGCCGCAACGCCTCCACCCCCCGGTCTGCCCGCAGCACGACATATCCCGCCGCCTCCAACGCCGGCTTGAGGAAGCGGTGGATCTGCGGCTCGTCGTCCACCACCAGCACGCGGCCGGTCTCGATGCGTTTCGCCCCGGTCATGGCTGTTTCAGCTCCACGCGGATGATCGTCCCCGGCAGCCCGTCCGCCGGCAGGTCGCGCCGGGGGCTTTCGGCGGCGATCGTCCCGCCCATCGCCTCGACGAAGGCCCGCGCGATCGCCAGCCCCAGCCCGGTGCCGGGCGCCACGCGGTCGCCGCGCACCACGCGGAAGAAACTGTCGAACACATGCGGCAGATCCTCGGGCGGTATCCCTACCCCCTCATCGGCGACCGACAGCACGACGCTGTCTGCGGTGCGGCGCGCGAACACCGAGATCGCCCCGCCCTCGGGCCCGTATTTCACCGCGTTCTCCAGCAGGTTGACCAGAACCTGCTCCAGCAGCGCCGGGTCGGCGCGCACGGTTGCCGCGTCGTCGGGGATGTTGACCGCGGTGTGGAACGCCTCCCTCACCCGCGCGACCGCGTGCTCCACCACCGGCGCGAGATCGACCCGCTCGTGCCGGGCGACGATCTCGCCGGTCTCGATCCGCGCCATGCCGGTGATGTTGGCGAGAAACCGCGTCATCCGCCCGACATCCTGGACGATGCTGGCCAGCAGGTCCCGCCGCGTTGCCTCCGCCAGGTTATCATCGGCGTCCGCCAGCGTCTCGGCCGCGCCGCGGATCGCGGTCAGCGGCGTGCGCAGGTCGTGCGAGAGCGAGGAGAGCAGCGCCGTGCGCAGGCGCTGAGTGGATTCGTGCGCCCGCGCCTCGGCCGCGCTGGTGGCCAGGCGCAGCCGCTCGGCGGCCAGCGCGGCCTGGTCGGCGAGCGCGCCGAGCGTCTGGATCACCGGCTCGGCGGGCGGGGTTTCGGGCCGCACGCCGAGCACGCCGATCGCCCCGGCCTCGGTCGCCAGCGGCTGGAACCGCCAGGCCGAACCCGGCAGCGTCGTCGTGCCCATGCCGGTGGCGACACGGTTGCGCCAGGCGAATTCCGCCGCCGCCAGCGCCGCCTCGTCGAAGCCGGCGGCGGCGGGCAGGCCATCCGACCGGGCGATGAGCAGCACCGCCTCGCCAGCCAGCGCCCGCGCCTCCGCTTCCACCACGGCGGCCAGCCCCGCCTCGTCCGAGACCTGCGCCAAAGCGCGGCCGAACAGGGTGATCCGTCGCAGCGCCTCGATCCGCATGCGCGCCGCCTCGGCTTCCGCCCGCACCCGGCCGGCCAGCGAGCCGGTGAGCACGCCGACGACGAGAAAGGCGAACAGCGCGGTCACGTCGCGCGGGTTGGTGACCGAAAACGTGTAGAGCGGGGCGAGAAAGAAAAAGTTCCACAGCACAAAGCCGGCCAGCGCGGCGAAGATGCCGACGCTGCGGCCATACAGGCTCGCCATGCCGACGACGATCGCGGTGAACACGTAGCCCATCGCCTCGGCCGGCAGCACGCCGCGCAGGGCGAAGCCGCCAAGGGTCGTCAGGATCATGATGGCGAGGCTCAGGCCGAAGGGCACCAGCTTCGGCGGCGGCGCGCGATGCGGCGGGGCCGGGCGATGCGCTGCCGGATCGGGCACGACATGCAGCGCATAGGCGCGCGCGAAGCGGGCAAGCCGTGCCGCGAGGCTGCGCCGCCACCGCCACCGCCACCCTCCATCGCCACGCGCGATCACGATATGCGCGACGTTCTGCCGCGCCGCGGCGTCCAGCAGGGCTGCGAATACATCCGCGTTCGTCGTCGTCTCGACGGTGCCGCCAAGCTGGATCGCGAGATCGAGCGCCGGCTGCACGGCCGGGCCGGTGACCGCCCGCTCGGGATGGAAGGCGAAGAACGGCGCGCGCAGCGCCTCGGCCAGACGCGCGGCGTGCCGCACCACCTGCTCGGCCGCCGCGCCGGCCTCGACCACCGCCATCACCCGCTCCGCCGCAGGCCAGGGCCCGGCGATCGCCTGCGCGCGCATATAGGCGGCGATGTCGCGATCGACATGCTGCGCCACCCGCCGCAGCGCCATCTCGCGCAGGGCGGCGAGATTGCCCGGCCGGAAAAAGCCGCCCAGTGCCCGCCGCGCGACATCCGGCCGGTAGACCAGGCCCTGCTTCAGCCGGGTTCGCAATTCCTCCGGCGGCAGGTCGATCAGTTCGATCTCGTCGGCAAGGCCGAGCACCGTGTCGGGCAGGGTTTCCGCCACCCGGATGCCGGTGATCCGCGCCACCTGGTCGTTCAGGCTTTCGAGATGCTGGACGTTCAACGTGGTCCAGACATTGATCCCCGCATCGAGCAGTGCCGCCACGTCCTGCCAGCGCTTGGCATGGCGCAGGCCGGGGGCGTTGGCATGGGCGAGTTCGTCCACCAGCAGCAGCGCCGGGCACCGCTTCAGCGCGGCATCGAGATCGAATTCCTCCAGCAGCCGGCCGCGATAGGGGACGATGCGCCGCGGCAGCAGCGGCACGTCGCCGAGTTGGCCGGCGGTTTCGGCGCGCCCGTGCGTCTCGACCAGGCCGGCGACGACATCCGTTCCGGTCTCGAAGCGCCGCCGCGCGGCAGCCAGCATTTCCCAGGTCTTGCCGACCCCGGGGGCCGCGCCGAGAAAGATCTTGAGCTGCCCGCGCCCGTCGCCGTTCGCGCGGGCGAGCAGCGCATCAGGATCGGGCCGGGTCTCGGGCGATGCGGATCCCATGCGGAATGATCACGCCATCCCGAGCAGGGGCGCAAGCCCCCGTGCCTGAGCGTGCCGCGTCATGCCGGCGGGCGCGCCGCCAGGGCGAGGTTGAGCCGCAGCACGTCGACATGCGCGGTGCCGATCACGCCGAAGGCCGGCCGCGTGGCGAGGCGACGGACGAGGCGCACGAGCATCGCCGCGTTCATCCCTCGCGCCCGTGCCACCGAAGGCGCCTGCCGCAGCGCATTCGCCAGCGAAATGTCCGGATCGAGGCCCGAGCCCGAGGAGGTCGCCGCGTCGTCTGGCACTGGCCCCGGGCCGTAGGCATTGCGATAGGCGGCGATCCGCGCGGCGACATGGGCGATGAGCGCCCGGCTGGTCGGCCCGAGATCGGAGCCGCCGGATTCGGCCGCGTCATAGGGTGTCGCGATGATGTGGCCTTTCGCATCGGTTGCGGTCAGTGCCGAGGGGCGGGAGTGGAACCATCGCGCGCCGTGGAAATCCTGCCCGATCAGCGCCGAGCCGACCGCCTGTCCATGCACGCGGATCAGGCTGCCATTCGCCTCAAAGGGAAAGACGAGCTGCGCCAGCGCGGTGAGCGCGAGCGGCGCCGCCAGCCCGAGCAGCAGGGTGAAGACGGCGACAAGGGAAACCACGGGGCGGAGTTCGCGCAACATGACGGCCTCGCTCGATCAGCTGAAAATGTGGAAGCTGTTCAGGATCAGGTCGATCAGCTTGATCCCGACGAAAGGTGTGACGATGCCGCCGAGCCCGTAGATCAGCAGGTTGCGCCGCAACAGCGCCGCCGCCCCCATCGGGCGGAAGGCGACACCGCGCAGCGCCAGCGGTACCAGCACGACGATGATGAGCGCGTTGAAGATCACCGCCGCGAGAATGGCGCTTTCCGGCGAAGCGAGGCCCATGATGTTGAGCGCGCCGAGACGCGGGTAGCGCGCGGCAAAGATCGCCGGCAGGATCGCGAAATATTTCGCGATGTCATTGGCGATGGAAAACGTGGTGAGCGCGCCGCGGGTGATCAGCAGCTGCTTGCCGATCTGCACGATCTCGATCAGCTTCGTCGGATCGCTGTCGAGATCGACCATGTTGCCCGCCTCTCGCGCCGCCTGCGTGCCGGTCTGCATCGCGACGCCGACATCCGCCTGCGCCAGCGCCGGGGCGTCATTGGTGCCGTCGCCGCACATCGCGACCAGCCGCCCCTCGGCCTGCGCCTTGCGGATGTAGAAGAGCTTGTCCTCCGGCGTCGCCTGCGCGATCACGTCGTCCACCCCGGCCTCGGCGGCGATCACGCTCGCTGTCACGCGGTTATCGCCGGTGACCATCACGGTGCGGATGCCGATCCGCCGCAGCGCCTCGAACCGCTCCCGGATTCCCGGCTTGACGATGTCCTTCAGCTCGATGACGCCGAGCAGCGCACCCTCCGCCACCAGGCCGAGCGGCGTGCCGCCGGCCCGCGCGACGCGGTCCACCGCCGCGGCGAACGCTTCCGGCGCGGCGCCGCCCACGAGGTCGAGAACGGAGTCGACCGCCCCCTTGCGCCAGCGTCGCTCCCCGGCATCGATGCCCGAGAGCCTTGTATTCGCGCTGAATGGCACGACGACCGCCCCCTCCGGCAGCAGCGGATCGGCGCCGAATTCCTCCCGCGCCAGCCGCACGATCGACCGCCCCTCCGGGGTTTCGTCGCCGAGCGAGGCCAAGGCCGCCGCCGCGGCCATGCGCCGCACCTCCACACCCGGCACCGGATGGAAAGCCGAGGCCATGCGGTTGCCGAAGGTGATCGTGCCGGTCTTGTCGAGCAGCAGCGTGTCGACATCGCCGGACGCCTCGACGGCGCGGCCCGAGGTCGCGATGACATTGAAGCTCACCAGCCGGTCCATCCCGGCGATGCCGATGGCCGAGAGCAGCCCGCCGATCGTGGTGGGGATCAGGCAGACGAACAGCGCCGCGAGTTCGGCAATGCCGAGCCGGGCGTGCGCATAGGCGGCGAAGCCAGGCAGGGTGACGACCACGATCACGAACACGATGGTCAGGCCGGCGAGCAGGATATCGAGCGCGATCTCGTTCGGGGTCTTGCGCCGCGCCGCCCCTTCGACGAGGGCGATCATCCGGTCGAGAAAGCTCGAACCCGGCTCGGCGGTGACGCGGACGACCAGCCAGTCCGACACCAGCTCGGTCCCGCCCGTCACCGCCGAGCGGTCGCCGCCGGCCTCGCGGATGACGGGGGCGGATTCGCCGGTCACGGCACTTTCGTTGACACTGGCGATGCCCTCGACGATGTCGCCATCGGCGGGAACGAGGTCTCCGGCCTCGACGAGCACGAGATCGTCCCGGCGCAATTGCGGCGCCGGGATGAGGGTGAAGGCGGCGCGGTCCGCCGGATCATCGAGCCGCTTCGCCATCGTGTCGCTGCGCGCGCGCCGCAGGCTTTCCGCCCGCACCCGGCCGCGGCCTTCCGCGACGGCTTCGGCGAAGGTCGCGAACAGCACCGTGATCCACAGCCAGATCGCGATGACGATCGAAAAGGCGGCGGCGCGGCCTGAGACCAGTTCATGAAGGCCGACGAAACTCGTCAGCAGGGCGATGATTTCGGTGACGAAGATCACCGGGTTGCGGATCAGCGTTCGCGGGTTCGTCTTGGCGAGGGCATCGCCCATCGCGCGGAGCAGGATATCGCGATCGAACAGCCCGATCGTCTCGGCGTTGCGGGGCATGGCGGCGCTCCTCAGAAGGTCTTGCCGGCGAGCAGCAGGTAATGCTCGACGATCGGGCCGAGCAGGTCGGCCGGCATGAATTGCAGCCCGACCAGGATCACGATGACGCCGATCAGCAGGCCGATGAACAGCGGGCCGTCGGTCGGGAACGTGCCCTCGGAATGCGGCAGAAGCGGCTTGGCGCCGAGCGAGCCGGCGATCGCGAGCACCGGGATCATCACCGCGAAGCGGCCGAGCAGCATGGCGATGCCCAGCCCGTAATCGAGCAGCGTTGTGTTGGCCGACAGGCCGGCCAGGGCGCTGCCGTTGTTCTCGGTGGCCGAGGTCCAGCCATAGAGCATTTCGGTGAGGCCATGCGGCCCCGCATTGGCGAGCGAGGCCAGCCCCGACGCGCTCGACAGCGAGACTCCGGCACCGACGAGGATGACCAGCGTCTGCACCAGCAGGGCGAGCATCGCGAGCTTCATCTCCCGCGCCTCGATCTTCTTGCCGAGATATTCCGGCGTCCGGCCGACCATCAGCCCGGCGACGAACACCGCGAGCAGGGCAAAGAGCACGATGCCATACAGCCCCGCGCCGACGCCGCCGGGCGCGATTTCGCCGAGCTGCATCATGAACAGCGCCGCCAGCCCGCCGAGCGGGAGATAACTGTCCGTCACCGAATTGACCGCGCCGGTTGAGGTGCCGGTTGCGGCGATGTTGAAGCTGGTGGATTGGGCGATGCCGAAGCGCGCCTCCTTGCCGACCATGTTGCCGGGATGCGCTGCCAGCCCGGCATGGACGAGGATGGGGTTGTTCGCCGCCTCCGCCGCATAGGCGCCGAGCATGCCGCAGGCGAGGATCACCGCCATCACGACGAACAGCGCCCGCCCATCGCGCCGCCGCCCCGCCACATGGCCGAAGGCGATCGGCAGGGCGAAGCCGATGACGAGGATCAGCCAGATTTCCAGAAGGTTCGTCCAGGCGGTCGGGTTTTCGAACGGATGCGCGGCGTTGGCGTTGAAGAAGCCGCCGCCATTGGTGCCGAATTCCTTGATCGCCTCCTGCAGGGCGACCGGCCCGCGGGCGATGGTCTGCACCCCGCCCGCGAGGGCGTGGACATGGGCAGCGGGAGCGAGCGTCATCGGCACGCCGGAGGCGATCAGCAGGATCGCGGCGATGAAGGCGACCGGCAGCAGGAGATAGAGGGTGATCCTGACCAGATCGACATGGACATTGCCAAGCGTGCGGAGGCCACCGCCGGCAAAGGCGCGCATGAGCGCACCCGCCGCGGCGAGGCCGGCGGCGGCGGAGAGGAAATTATGCACGGCGAGGCCGAACATCTGTGCGCCATAGGATATCTGGCTCTCGGGCGCATAGGCCTGCCAGTTGGTGTTGGTGGCGAAGGAGATCGCGGTGTTGAAGGCGAGCCTCGGGCTCATGCCCGTGATGTGTTCGGGGTTGAAGGGCAGGAAATACTGGAGCCGGAGGATCGCGTAGAGCAGCAGGAAATGGACGAGGCCGAGCAGCAGCAGGCCCACCGCATAGGCGCTCCAGCTCATCTGGCGGGCGGGATCGATGCCGCAAAGCCGGTAGAGCGGCACTTCGATCGCCGCGAGGAAGCGAAGCTCGCCGCGATAGAGACGGGCGAGCCAGGCGCCGAGCGAAACGGCGCAGGCGAAGACGAGGGCGAGCGCGAGGGCGATGAACCCGAGTCCGTGCAGGGTCATGATGGGGAAAGTTCCGTTTCCGTGGCGCTACCGGTCCTGCCGATGGCGGCGGACAAGCTGTTGGGCCACCTGCCAGATCCACAGGAGAGCGAGAGCGATGGCGAAGGCGCTGCCGAGGCAGATCAGGGCATCGGAGACGAGGCCGGTGATGTTCGCCGCGACATCCATTGCGGTCAGAAATCCTCAGGCCGCAGCAGGGTCCAGACGAGATAGGCGAGGACCAGCATGGCGACGACGCCGGAGAGCCAGAGATCGATCACCTTGGCTGCGTCCGTCAGATCGTGTCACAGGCGTTCACATAAAGGAGAAAGGCGGCGAACATCGCGGCTGCGAGGCAGAGTGAAAGAAGGTCTGGCATGATGCGTGATCCCGAATGTGCCTTGTGGTCCGGTGGCTGAGCGATCCGGAGTATGGGCGGCGGGACGGTAAAGATTCGAGGCCGAATTCGGGCGAGAGTGTATAGAAATCGTATAGAGCATCATCCGATCGGACGACTCCGTCCTGTCGGGCAGAGGTGCTCCATGATATGCGGATATCGTATTCCGCCCCCACTGATTGCACATCCGGTCCGATACACCATGTCCTCTCTCACCATGCGCAAGATTGCCGCTTTGCCCACGCTCCTGTTCCTTGGAGGATGTACCGTGTTCGGAATCCGGTCTGGCACGCCGCAGCCCGGCTACAGCGTCACCGGACAGGTGGGCGCGGTGCAGCTTCGCGCCTACGCAGCGCGGCTTGCGGCGGAGACGACCGTCTCGGGCGGGGAGATCGACTCCCGCTCGACCGGATTTCGTCGGCTCGCCGCCTATATTTTCGGCGCCAACACGAAACCGGGTGGCGGCAGCGGCAAGATCGCGATGACTGCGCCGGTCGAGCAGGATGGCGCTGGCGGCAGCCGGATCGCGATGACCTCGCCGGTCGCCCAGCAGGGCGGCAACGGCAGCTGGACCATCCGCTTCTTCATGCCGGCCGGCATGACGATGGCCACCGCCCCTCGCCCGCGCGACCCGATGGTCCACCTCGTCGAGGTTCCTGCCGTGACGATGGCGGTGCTGCGCTTTTCCGGCAGTCCTGGCGCGCATGCGGTCGCGACGCACAGCGAGAGGCTGCTCGCGACGCTGGCGCACTCCCCCTGGAAGCCGGAGGGACGCGTCGTCGCCTGGTTCTACGATCCGCCCTGGACACTGCCCTGGTTGCGCCGCAACGAAGTCGCCGTTCCCGTCGAGCGCCGATAGGACGGCTAGAGCACTTTCCGATCCTTTCGGATCGGAAAGTGCTCTAGCCCCGCTTCATCCATGCCTCGCACCAGCCCGCCGGGCTGATCCGGCCGGCGACGAGGTGGCAGTGGCTCGCCGTCGAACCCGGTGCTGGCGGCTTGAACCAGACGCAGGCGCCGCAGACTTCGCCATGGCGCGACCTGTCGACATAGCCCACCGCTCCCTTCGAAACGCTGGGCACCATCGTGCCGAGCCCGACCGGCGCCGCCGTGCCGACCGCCGCCCGCGCGCGGGTTGCCGCGGTGGCGAGGCCGGCGGCTGCGGCAAGGATGGCATGGCGGCGGGTTGGGGCTAAAAGGGTCATGATACGCTCCCGTCAGTAATTCGCGGTGCTCAGCGCGATGCGCGCCGCAAGCTTGCGCCCGCCGCCAAGCCCGCCGGTAAGGGCCACGGCCACCAGCCGGTCATGGCGGTAGACCTGTCTGAGATCGAGGGTCATCGGGTGCGTGTCCCCGCCGATCGTCGCACGGCCGATCAGCCGGTTGCCCTGGGCGGCGCAGGCGCCCGCGAGCCGCACCGGCCGCCTGCCATACTGGGCCGAGAGCGAAGCGGTCATGCGACAATCGGTGCGGTTGCCATCGATCCAGATCCGGCCCGAGATGTCGGTGAACCGGCGGGCCTTGCCGCCCTGCGACAGGGTCGCCGTCATGCTGCCGGTATCGAGATCGACCTCGATCGTTTTGAGCGGGCGCAGTGCTGCGACGGTGTTCGCCGTGGCATCGGCAATGCCGCGATTGCCCCAGCTGGTCCGGACATAATTGGCGATCGCCGCGATCTGCGCATCCGAGAGCATCGCGCCGAAACGCGGCATGGAGGACTGGCCCGGATGCCAGGGCTGGAACCCGCCGAGGACCATGCTGACCAGGTCGTCGGCCGGGCCGTTCCAGACGGCCTCATTATGCGCGAGATTCGGAATGTTGGCGGTGACGCCTCGCCCATCGTCGCCATGGCAGCGGGCGCATTCGGCGTGATAGAGGTGTTTCCCGCGCGCGAGCGAGGCGGCGAGGACCGGCCCCGCCGACGCGCTCTGCTGCGGATGCACCGTCCGCAGATAGTCGACGATGTCGTTGACATCGCGCTTCGGCAGCCGGCTCAGACTGTCATCGACCACCGTTTTCATCTTGCCGAAGGGCGCGCCTTGGCGCATGTCGCCGTCCTCGCGCAGATAGGCGAGGAGTGCCTGCCGGGACCAGGCGCCGATCCCGTCCGATTTCGAGTCGGTGATGTTCGGCGCGTACCAGCCCTGGTCGATGATATGGCCGCCGGCGAGTTGGCGCGAGGGGATCGTCGCCATCGCGAGATTGCGCGGGGTGTGGCACGCGCTGCAATGTTCGAGCGCCTGCACGAGATAGGCGCCGTGCCGGACATTGCGGCTCCAGCCGGGCTGATATTTCATCGCATGCGGATGGAAGAACATCAGCCGCCAGGCGAGCAGGCCGGCCCGCAGATCCGCCGGGAAGGCCATCGTGTCCGGCCGGTCAGGGATCGCGGCTGGCGCGAGAGTGTCGAGATAGGCCTTGATCGCCATCACGTCGGCATGGCTGAGCTTCGAATAGGCGGTGTAGGGCATCACCGGGTATTCGTATTTCGGAAACACGACGAGCGAGCTTCCGGGCTCGATGCCGTCATGCATCGCGCGCCAGAACTGGCGGTCGGTCCATGCTCCGATGCCAAATCGTTTGCTCGGCGTGATATTGGGGGAAAAGACGGTGCCGAAGGGTGTGCCGACCGCGCGGCCGCCGGCAAAAGCGGGCTCGCCGGCAACGCTGTGGCAGGGCAGGCAGTCGCCGGCAACGACGAGGAAGAATCCCCTGCGCACCATTGCCGCCTTTCGGGGATCTTTCGGCATGTTGACCGGAAGCGGCAGAGCGGTGCCCGCCATGCCGGGGCGAGGCGTCGCCGCGACATCGGTTGCCGCCGCAGGCCAGCTTGCCACGCCGGCTACGGCGGCAGGTTGTACGGCGGGCGGAGTGGCGCTGGCGGTGACACACAAGGCTGTGGCCAGGGCGGCGACGAGGGCGGCGGCGAGACCGCCAAGGATGAGTCTCGTGCTGGGGTGGGGCATTCCGGGCATCCGCATCTCCTTCCTCATATTCCATGAGGAACGGCGCGGCCCGGTTTCAACGGCGGGATTGGTCAGTCACGGGAAAAAGGCATTAGAGCATTTTCCGATCCTCAAGGATCGGATGTAGTGCTCTATCATATTGAGAAACCGAGTATCTTTATCCGATCAGATGTCTCCATCTGATCGGACGATGCTCTAATTCTGACGGAATCGTGACCGGATCGCCACTGCACGATTTTTCGTTACGATTTCAATTCATTTTATATGTATGCAGAGTCCGACGCGGCGAAACCGGCACGTACCCTGCCGGTCGCGTGGGCCGGTGAGGCGGGTCAGTCGGCGGCTTCCTTCATCTGCGCGCTGCCGTGCCGGTAGAGCGCCTGGGCCGCGGCGACGCCGGCGCCGAGGTGGATGTCGAGACCGAGATCGACCATGCACATCTCGGCGACGGCAAGGCCGGAGAGCGCCATCGCATCGGTCAGCATGCCGAGATGGCCGATGCGGAAGACCTGGCCGGCGACATCGCCGAGCCCCGCGCCGAATGCCATGCCGTAGCGCTCGGCGGCGTGGGTGACGATGCGCGCGGCGTCGAACCCGTGCGGGACGCGAATGGCGGTAACCGAGTTCGAATAGAGTTCGGGTGCTGCGGCGCATGGTGCCAGGCCCCAGGCGGCGACCGCGGCGCGCACGCCATTGGCGATCCTTGCGTGGCGGGCGAAGACGTTGTCGAGCCCTTCATCGAGTAGCATCCGGCTCGACAGCGCGAGCCCGTTCAGGAGCCCGACCAGCGGCGTGTAGGGATACCCGTTGGCGGCGTTGGTGGCCCGCATGTCGTCGATATTGAAGAAATTGCGCGGCAGTTTCGCATCCCGGCTGGCGGCGAGCGCCTTGTCGCTGAACGCGGTGATGGCGAGGCCCGGGGGCAGCATGAAACCCTTCTGCGAGCCGGTTACCGCGACGTCGACGCGCCAGTCATCGAATTCGAACGGCATCGAGCCGATCGAGCTCACACCATCGACGAGGAGCAGCGCATCGTGGCCGGCCTCGTCCATCACCCGGCGCAGGCCGGCAATGTCGGAGACGACACCGGTCGCGGTTTCGTTGTGGGTGGCGAGAACGGCCTTGATCCGGCCCGCCTTGTCCTCGCGCAGAAGCTCGGCGAAGCGGGGCAGCGGAATCCCCTCGCCCCATGTCACGTCGACCTGGATGACTTCGAGGCCGAAGCGCCGGCACATCTTGATCCAGCGGTCGCTGAACATGCCGTTGCGGGCGGCGAGAACAGTGTCGCCGGCGCTGAGCGTGTTGGAGATCGCGGTTTCCCACCCGCCGGTTCCCGTCGCGGGGAAGATGAAGATCTCGCCGTGCGCCACCTTCATCACGCCGCGGCAGCCGGCGAGCGCCGCTTGCAGGATCGGCGCGAAAGCCGGCGACCGGTGATCCATGGTCGGCATGTCGCACGCCTTGCGGATCGCTTCGGGAATGTTCGTCGGCCCCGGGATGAAAACAGGGTTTTGCAGGCTCATCGGGCGGATCCTTCGTCGGTTGGGAAAAATATAGGGAGACGCTCGACAGCACGCAATTTTTTTGAAAATATTTTTCAAAATCGTGATTTCAGCAGAAAGTTGAATTGAATCATCGGGTTGTTTTTTTCATCATGGGGCAACTGCCCGACCAGGAGGACCGATGACGAGGCCGCCCGAGCCTGCCGGCACCGAACGCCGCGCCCGCGGACGCCCGCGCGCATGGGCCGACACGACCAATCAGAACCAGATCAAGTCGCTCGACCGCGCCATGGAGGTGCTAGAGCGGCTGAGCAAGATGGGCAGCGCGACGCTCTCCGACCTGGCCGCGGCGCTCGGCCAGTCGCCGGCCAGCGTCTATCGCGTCCTGTTCACGCTGGAGGCGCGCGACATCGTCGATTTCGAGGCCTTGAGCCAGACCTGGCATATCGGCGCCGGCGCCTTCCTGATCGGCTCGCGCTTCCTGCGGCGGACCTCGCTGGTCGAGCGGGGGCGGCCGGCGCTCCGGGACCTCGCGGAACGCACCGGCGAGACGGCGAATCTCGGGATCGAGCGGAACGGGCTGATACTGTTCGTCAGCCAGGTCGAGACCCATGCCAACATGCGGGCTTTCTTTCCGCCGGGGACGACGGCGCCGATGCATGCGTCGGGGATCGGCAAGGCGCTGCTCGCGGAGATGGACGAGGGGCGGCGCGCCGCGATCATCGCCCGCCATGGGCTTGCACGCTTCACCGCCCACACGCTGACCACGCGCGACGCGCTGATGGACGATCTCGCGGCGACGCGGGCGCGCGGCTATACGGTGGATGCGGAGGAGCGGGACGAGGGCATGCGGTGCATCGCCGCCCCGATCTTCGACATGCATGGCGAGGCAATTGCCGGGCTGTCGATCTCGGGGCCATCGTCGCGGATGCCCGATTCGGCGATTGCCGGCCTTGCGTCATCAGTGATGGAGGCGGCGCAGGCGGTGACAGCGGGCATCGGCGGCCGGCGGCGGGAATGAGGCGGGCGCCTTTCGCCCGCCTGCTGGGTAAGGTGAACCGCGATCAGGCCAAGGTGCCGCGGACAGGGTAGCTCTTGCCGATCACGAAGCGCAGCCCGGCGACCAGACGGTCGAGATTCGGGCGGAGGAACGGGGCGTTGGAGATGTCGACGAGGTGCAGTTCGCCCTCGGGGTTGACCACGAACAGGCCGGGTTCGGGGAAGCGATGGTCGGTTTCCTCGGCGGAGCGGGGCTCGGACACGTAGAGGCCGAGCGCCTTCATCGCCGTTTCATCCATGCCGTAGAGCAGCGGAAAGCCGGGCTTCGCCGCCGCTTCGGTCAGGCGGGTCTGGGCTTCGCTGTCGGCCGAGACGGCCGCGACGGACACGCCGAGCTCGGCGAGGGCGCCGCGCTGCGCCTCGATTTCACCGAGGAAGGTCTTGCAGATGGGGCAGTGCTGCCCGCGGATCACGAAAAGCGCCTGCCACGAACCGGGCGCGCCGAAGGTGACGTCCGCACCGTCGAGCTGCTTGAAGGTGACGGGCGTAAAGGGCTGCCCGGGATGAAGCTTGGGTGTGGTCTGCATGATCTGTCTCCTGTTGTTCAGGCGGCGAGGCGGTCGGATTTGAACTGGGTGACCGCGGGGAAATCGTGCTCGGGATCGGCAACGTGCCGCACATACTGGATCAGGGTGTAGAGGCCGATAACACCGACGGTCTCCAGCAGCGCCTTGTCCGAGAAGCCGGCGTCGCGGGCACGGGCGAGGGTTTCGGGGCTCACCTGCCCGCGGTGGCGCACCACCTCGCTCGTGTAGTCGAGCAGGGCCTGGGTGGCGGGGTCGGCGGCCTTGCCTTCCATCGCATCCAGCATTTCGGCCTCGGTCGCGCCCTGCATGGTGCCCACCTTCATGTGGACGTTGACGCAGTAATCGCAGCTGTTGAGCGCGGAGACGAGCATCGCCACCTGCTCGACCTGCTTGCCGCTGAGCTCGATGCCGTCATTGATGTTGCTGTTCAGGGCAAGAAAGCCCTTGAGAACGTTGGGGGCGTTGCCGGCAACGCGGAACAGGTTGATCACGCCGCCGAACTGGCGGGTGGCTTCATCAAAGGCTTCCTTCGTCGCGCCGGACGCGGCTTTCGGGTCGAGCTGAGGCATGTTGGGCATGGGAATCTCCGGGTTAGATATCAACTGACCGATCAGTTGATTCGAGGGGTAAGAAAAGGTCCCATTCGCCAGCTTGTCGCATCTTCATGAAGCTGGAGGTCGGGACGAGGCCAAGGCGCGAAGATGCGACAGGGCGCCGTGCGCGAGTATCGTGATCCTGGACGGGTCGTTGTGGACTTTCGCAAGCAGGATACCGCCCTGCATGAGGGCGATCACGATCTCCGCGGCTGCGGCACGATCGATGTCCTGCAATGTCCCTTCTGCGACCAACGCGTTGATGACATGGCCGATGGGCATGCTCCAGCGCGCGATTGCCCGTTTGATGGCGTGCTGCACGTCGGGATCGACCACAGCGAGTTCGAGACTGATATTGCCGATCAGGCACCCTTGGGCGAACCCATGCGTGCTTTTCCACGCGCGGTTCGCCTTTGCCGGCACATCGAAGAAGCGTTCGAGCCGGGTGGACGCCGGCGCGCCGGACAGGGCGATATCGTTGAATTCGGCGGCGAAGCGCTCGCTGTACCGATCGATGGCCGCGACCATCAGCGCCGATTTCGAGGGGAAGAAGTGATAGAACGTACCCTTGTTGATCCCGCTCGCCGCGCAGAGTTCGTTCGTGCCGACAAGACCGAAGCCGCGACCGAGGAAAAGCTCGGTCGCCGTGTCGATCAAGGTGTCCCGTGTCGAGATCGAGGCAGCGCGCATGCGTCTGGATAGAGCAGAAACAGACCGGTCGGTCAACTCCGGCGAGGCGTGAGGGGGGGGGGCGCTGTGCCGGCAACCTGCCAGAGCATCATCCGATCCGAAAGGATCGGAAAGTGCTCTAACGCCCAACCGCGCGGCCGAACGCGATTATCCGGGCGGGCTGGACGGGAACAGGTGGAGCCGGTCGGAAGCGACATTCAGGGCGACGGCGCCGCGCGGCGGCGGGCTTGTACACTGGACCGGAACCGGCGCGGCAAGGCCGTCGAGCCGCAGCAACGCCTGCCAGTGCCCGGCCTCGAAATGCGCGCCGATGCAGGTGGCCGGCACGCCCTCGGCGGCGAGGGCCAGCGCGCCGCGCGGCCAGAACAGCAGCGCCTGCGCGGCACCGGCGAGGCGGGCGCCACCGCCGGGAATGGCGAGCAGCGCGCTGCCGAGGACGATGGCGGCGTCGCTCCCCGCCTGCCGCACCTCCACCTCGACACCGCCGCACAGCCCGGCGAGACGTGCCGCATAGGGGGTTGCCGGCCGGGCGAACATGGCATCCGGCGTGGTGCAGGACGTCAGGCGACGGTCTTCGAGGAGGGCGACACGGTCGGCAAGACGGGCGATGTCCGCCGGATCGTGCGAGATGCAGATTGCGCCCAGCCCGGTTTCGACGATCAGCGCACGCAGTTCGGTGCGCAGGGTTTCCCTGGTTTCGACATCGAGGCTGGAGAACGGTTCGTCGAGCATCAGCAGGCGAGGTGCTGCGGCCAGCGCGCGGGCGAGGCCGACGCGTTGTTGCTGCCCGCCGGACAGGGTTGCCGGCAGGCGGCCGGCGCAGGAGGCGACGCCGAACTGGTCGAGCAGGGCGAGCGCCTTGCGCTCCCGTCCGACGCGATCGCGGATCACCACCGCCACGTTCTCCAGCACGGAGAGATGCGGCCACAGCGCGAAATCCTGGAACACCATGCCAAGGCCGCGCAATTCGGGGCGGATGAAGGTGGCGGCGGCATCGTCCACCACGACGCCGGCGATGCGGATGGTGCCGCGGGCCGGCCGGTTGAGCCCGCCGATCACCCGCAGCAGGCTGGTCTTGCCCGATCCGGACTCGCCGGCGAGTACGACGCACTCGCCGGGGGACAGGCTCAGCGCCGCCTCCTCGACGATCAGGCGGCCACCGCGCTGCACGGCAACACCTTCGATGGCGAGTGCGGCGCTCATGCCGGGCGCAGGCGCCGCGGCGCGGCGAGCAGGGTGACGCCGGCCGCGAGCACGAGGGCGAGCCCCGCCATTGCCGCGAGGCCGAACAGGGCGAGCCGCGCCGAGGCGGCGTAGTCGCTCATCTGGTCGAGGGTGACGATGGCGACGCCGAGCGGCGTGGCCCCCGGCGGATAGAGCAGTTCGGAGACCGGCAATTCGAACATGATCGCGGCGGCGACCAGCAGGTAGGCGTAGGTGAAGGGGCGGATCAGCAGCATGCCCTCGATATCCACCAGCCGCGTCAGGCGCGGCAGGCCGTGCAGCCGCGCGGCCGCCACCAGATTGGGGTCGAGATCATCCAACGCGCCCTGCATCATGCGCAGGGCGAGCGGCGCCATGCCGGCGGTGTAGCCGATCAGCAGCAACAGCCGGCTGCCGTAGAGCGGGAGAAAATCGTTGTTGAAGGCGACGATGTAGCCCGCGCCGAGCACGAGGCCGGGCACCGCCATGTTGGCGACAAGGGCGACGTCGAGCACCGCGATCATGCGGCGGGCGCCGGCGGCGCGCAGGCGCAGGATCAACACGGCGACGCCGAGCGACATCGTCGCGCCGACCATGCCGAAGCCGAGCGAGCGCAGCACCGCGCCAGCATGCGGCATGGATGCCGCCAGCGGCTGGAGTGCGCGGACGAACAATGCCACGACCGGGATGACGATGCCGACCAGGGCGAACAGGCCAGTGAGCGCGGCGAAGGCCAGTTCGCGCCGCAGCGTTGGCCGCTGCCGCGCGGGCGGGCGCATGCGGCCGTGCTGGATGGCCGCACCCTGCCGCCGGCAGGCCATGGCGAGGCCGCCGAACACCGCGGCGACGGCGATCAGGCGCCAGCACAGGATCGAGGCGCCGGCGAAATCGGTGGGGGTTTCGGCGAGGTGCTGGTAGATCGCGTAGGTCAGGATCGGCACATGGCTGGTCACGCCCAGCGTCGCCGGGATGCCGAATTCCTGCATCGTCTCGATCACCGCGATGGCGAAGCCGACCGCGATCGAAGGGGCGAGCAGGCGCAGGCCGATGCGGACGCGCAGGATGAAGGGGACGCCGTGGATCGCGGCGGCCTCGGCCGGGGCGGAATCGGCGGCGGCGAGGGTCGCCCGCGCAACCAGGGCAGAAAACGGCAGCGCCTTGACCACGTACAGCATCAGCAGGCCGCCGACGCCGAAGAAGGCCTGCCCGGCCAGCGTGGCGCGCAGGGCGTGACTGCTGAAGATGATCATCCAGCCGGTTGTCAGCATGTAGCTCGGCGTCAGGAACAGGCCCCAGAGCGTCAGCGTGGCGGCGCGGGCGACCGGGCCCTCTGCCATCGTGGTGAAGAGGGCGAAGACCGCGCCGAGCGGTGCGGCGATGATCGCGGTGCCGACCGAGAGCAGCAGGGAGACGACGAAGGCCGGCCAGTTCCCGGCCGCGCCGTGACCGGAGAGGAACGGCATGACCAGCAGGCGGACCAGCGGGTAGACGAAGAAGGTCGCGATCAGCCCTGCCATGATCGCGGCACGCAGGCCGGCGGCGCCGAATTTCATCGGCAGCCGGCTCCGTGCGCCGCGGTCAAGATCCCGCCCCATCGATCGCGTGCGCGAACCAGGCCAGCACGGACTTCTCCCGCGCCCCCCAGCGCGTCGCGTCGAGCGTTGCGAGATCGAGCGTCGTCAGCGCCGGCAGGGCGTGGCGGGGTGCGGAACGCGCGGTGACCGGCCAGTAATAGCTGTCGCCCTCGCCCTCGTGCTTGCGGATGGCCTGACCGGCGGGGCTTTCGGCAAAGGCGATGAAGGCCTTCGCCTCGCGCAGCGCGCGGCCATGCAAGCCCTTCGGCAGGACGATGACGTTCGGCAGCACGTAGGCGGGGCGCGGATAGATGACGGTGAGATCGTGATCGATGTTGTTTGCCGCGTTCACGGCGGCGGAGGACTGGACGATCGCCAGCTTGATCGTTCCGTTGCGCAGGGCGGCCAGCGTCGCGTCGTTCTTGGCGAACACCTGGAGCCCGTTGGCCTTGAGCGCGGTGATGAAGCCCTTGCCCTGCGGCCAGCCGCCCGCGTGCTTGAGCATGCCGGCGAGCGCGGGGTAGGTCGGCCCGGAAATCGCCGGATCGTTCATGCCGACGACGCCATGATAGGGCGGCGCGGCGAGATCGTCCCAGGTCGTCGGCGGCGGGAGGGTGGATGATTTGTTCATCACGAACACGCCGGCCAGTGTGAAGCCGGTGGGGACATAGGCACCGTCGGGCGGCAGCATGGAGCGGCCGGTCGCGGTCAGTTGCACCGGCGGACGCAGCCCGTGGGCCAGGAGGCCGGCCTGATCGAGCGAGACGGCGGCGGTCGCGCCGTCGAACCAGCCGATGTCCCAGTCCGGATGATGGCCCTCGGCGGTGATCCGCGCCAGCAGCGCGCCGGTCGACAGGCGGATGACGCGGACGGGGATTCCGGTTTTTTTCGTGAAGGCCTTGCCCATCGCGGGCGCGTAGTCGAGCGCGGCGTAGAGCACGAGTCCGGCGGTCGATGCGGGCCAGAGCAGAACCGCCGCGATGACGATGATGGCCACGCCGAACCCTGCCGCAATCAGCCGTCGCATCACGCTCTCCCTGCCCCGCCTGTCGGTTTCGTCAACAACACCGCCGAGCGTCTATAGGGCGGAATGCAGGCGGACAATCGGCACCGGCACGTGGCTCAAGAAGATGTCACTCGCTATGGCAAGTTTCACTGTAGTGTCATCAAATCGCGCCCCCAATGGCCGGCGCAAGGGCGGTCGGGGAGCACAGCGCCGGCCCCAACAGCCGACTTCCGCGTCTCCATGATTCCAACCGCCCGAAAAGTGCAGCCGCCGGCAATGCCCGACGCGGTTCGGATCGTGGCTCACCCCTCGAGCCACGCACGATCGCCGTCGAGGCGGAGTTGCAGAAACGGGGCGGGCACACCGCCGAACTGTGATCTGGCCAATTCCGGATGATTGGCCAGCTTCCGTCCCCGAAGCCCCCAATAATCGACGAAACTTGTCACGGAGAGATCGCCCATGACCCACCAGCTATACGCCTGAGTGGGCTCCGATGGCGGATTCGCCAGCACCAGCCCGGAGCCGTTGATTGGCCGGTACGGCCCGAACAGGGAGGGTGCGACCATGCCATACAGCCCGGTTGGCCCCACCGGCCCGCCCTGTTCGAACACGCTCGCCTGCGTCGACCAGAAGACATAGTATTGCCCGCGATATGACACGGCGTGAGGGCGCTCAAGCTCGTTGCAAACACCATCCGCCGTGATCAACGGATCCAGCAGGGTCCAGCGCATCATCGAACGATCTTCGGATCGGGCAATGCCGATCATGCCATTGTTCTTGTGCGACGATGGCTTGTACGACGCCGCGAACAGGACGTATTCGTTGCCATCAGTCGGATCACGGAAATATCCCGGGTCGCGAAACGCCTTGAGCTCGCCGGGCACGCCCTCCGCCTGATTGACGAGGGTGTAAATCCTGTCATCGCTGACAACGAATTCGTACGGCGCCGACCATTGGACGATGCACGGATATGCGCCCGACCGGTCAAGCATTCCGCTGGTCTTGAAAAGCCTCTGCTCGACGGTGAGGCGCGCCTCGCCGGCCCGGCCGGCGGCGGTGAAGAATAGTGTGACACGCCCGCTGTCCTCATCGAGGATCGCCGAACCGGACCAGTCGCGGCTGCCCGGCGCGAAACCGTTCTGGAATACCGGCCCGCCATCATGCCATGTTCCGTCGCGCAGGATCAGCAGATGTATGCGCGCATGACCATGGCGCTCGATCGGGTCCGGGAAGCGGGGAGCGGCCAGGGCAAACCACAACGTGGCCCCCGCAATGTCGACCGTCATCCCATCGCGACGGGCGAGTGGCCACATGTCCCATACGTCCATGCCGGGCAAGACCGGCACGACATCCCCTGCCCCGATGACCGGCGGCACCATGTCCTCCCGCACGGCGACCGCCGCGACATGGTCTGGACGCCACAGGCTCGGCCCGCGAGCCATTTCGACTATTTGAGTGACAGACATATTGTTTCCATTCCAAGAGCTCAGGAGCGGACGCCAGGGCGCACCAACATCGTGGACCCTGCCGCAAGGAACATCAGCACGCCGCCGAACAACAACGCGTCGGGCGCATGATCATGGAAGAGCGTGCTGTAGATCAGAGGCATCGTGATACTGAACAGGATCATCGGAATGACGATGAACATGTTGAAGATCCCCATATAGACGCCCGTGCGGGCAGCTGGGATCGAGTCCGCGAGCATGACATAGGGATTTCCCATGATGCTTCCCCATCCCAGGCCGACGCCGATCGCAGCGACGAAAAGCCAGTCGCGATCGTGGATGAAGGGGATGGCGAGCATCGTCAGGCCTGCGGCGACCAGACACAGCGCATGGACCTTGTCAGGGCCGAACCTGCGGCTGACGGGCACCATTGCGTAGGCGGCAACGGCCGCAATCAGATTGTAGAATGCGCCAATGTCGCCATTCGTCAGAACTGCGCTGCGAAACCCGCTGGATGCAGCAATATTCGTATCATATACGGTCTCGGATATTGAATAGATGACATAGCCCCAGTAGCAGCTCATCGCATACCATTGAAAAAGACTCATCAACCCCATACGGCGCATCGGGCCGGGCATTTCCCGAATGGCGCTGAATATCTCACCGAACGTCGAATGCCGTGCCTCGACCGGTGGGGCTGGCAATTCGGGGACGGCGAGAACCGACCAGAGAATGGTCGAAATCGAAACCACCGCCCCGATCACGAAGACGATATGGGTGACAACCGGTATCCCGTTGGCGGCCACCGCGTTGCGGCCGACGCCCAGGATCACCAGGACGGCTGGCGCAGCATAGGCGAGAGTTTGAGCAAGACCGGTAAAGGAACTTTGCGTGAGAAACCCCAATTCGCGCTGATCGGCCGACAGGCGGTCGGAAACATAGGCGCGGTATGGCTCCATCGTGACATTGTTGGCCGCCACCAAAATCCAGAGCAGCGCCGCAGCGACTGCGATCGAGCCGCTATAGGGCATCGCAAACAAGCAGAGGCTGCAGATAATTGCGCCGACAATAAAATACGGCACGCGACGCCCCCAACGGGTTCGCGTCCGGTCGGAGAGCGCCCCGATCAAGGGCTGCACGAGCAGGCCCGTTACCGGGCCCGCGAGATTGAGCAACGGCAACACCGCCTGACTGGCCCCGAGATAGCTGTAAATCGGGCCCATATTTCCCTGCTGCAAGCCGAAGCTGAACTGCAGACCCAAAAAGCCGAAATTCATCAATAAAATGCGCCAAAATGACAGAATTGGCTTTGACTTCTCGTCATTTGCGACTTCGGTCACGTCTCTCGTTCCACCCATATGGCCTATGCGGCCTTGTTAGAGCACGAACCGACCCCGATAGACCGGAGAGTGCTCAATCTCGTTGATAGGCAGTGCATCTTTATCCAATCCGAGAACGCCATCCGATCGGATGACACCCCAAGGATATGGCATAAACACTCGACGCCTGCAATCGATTGCACTACAGTTTGTTTGTTTGTCCGGATGAATTGGGAAACGCCATGGAAGACACGCTGGAAATCGTCGTTGCCGATATCGGCGGCACGCATGCGCGCTTCGCGCGGGCGCAGCTGCACGCAAGGAAAGTTGCGTCGCTTTCACCGCCGGTCACGCTGCAGACAAACGATTTCGCATCGCTTCGTCTCTGCTGGGAGGCCTTCGCCCGCAGCCAGGATACGCCGCTACCAAGGGACGCGAGCATCGCCGTCGCCTCGCCGGTATCCGGAGATGTCGTGAAATTGACTAACAGCTCCTGGCTGATTCAACCCGCGCATCTGCGCGACGAGCTTGGCCTCGACACAATCATCCTTCTCAATGATTTCTCTGCCGTTGGCCATGCGGTTGCACATCTTCCGCCCGAGGGGTTTTCGCATCTCACCGGCCCGGGCAGGCCGCTTCCTGAAAGCGGAGTGATCAGCGTCATCGGCCCTGGGACGAGGCTTGGGGTGTCGCATATTCTCCGCGAAGCCGGCCAGACCTTCATCGTCAGTGGCGAGGGAGGACATATCGATTTCGCGCCTCTCGACCGGTTCGAGGATTATCTGCTGACAAGACTCCGCAGCCGATATCCCCGCGTTTCAATCGAACGTGTCGTCTCGGGACCGGGACTGTCTAACATTTATCAATCCCTTGCCGAGATGGAGCGGTATCCGGTGCGTTTTGCCGACGATCGGCTGCTCTGGAATAGTGCGCTGAGCGGCGCCGACAGTCTGGCCGCCGCGGCATTGGCGCGGTTCTGCCAGTGCCTCGGGGCCGTCGCGGGTGATCTTGCGCTGGTGCACGGGGCGGGGGCGGTCGTCATCGCCGGGGGGATCGGCGCACGCCTGGCCGACTACTTGCCGAAATCCGGCTTTGCCGCGCGTTTCGCGGCGAAGGGGAGATTTGAACAGATCATGGCGGATATGCCTGTGAAACTGCTCATCCACCCGCAACCGGGGCTGTACGGCGCTGCCATGGCATTTCTCGCCGCCTCCCGGAGCACGACTGCCAAGCATCTGCAGGATCGGCGGTAATGCTCCAGGATATTGGCGGTCAGAGAGTCGTGGTCATAACAGGGGACTCCAGATGATCGGAAATTGCTTTATCATATTGATAAAACACCATATTTATCTGTTCAAATGATACTCTAGAGCATCATCCGATCAGATGGAATCATCTGATCGGATAAAGATGCTCGGTTTGTCAGTATGATAGAGCACTACATCCGATCCAAAAGGATCGGAAAGTGCTCTAGTTGGACAGTTCACCGGCCCCGCCATGGTCATCGACCGGGCGCCACATCGCCTGGGCTTTCGCCATCTCACCGGCTTCCCTGAACGCGATCCCCATCTCAAGCTCGGCCTGCGCCGGCTGCGACAAGCGACCCGAGCGGATCGCCTCTTCCATCATGTGCAGGCCCGCTTTATCGCCACCTTCGACACGGTTCCATCCGATGTTGAACAACCTCTGCTGGTCGTTGGATTTCCGCGCTTGCGCGATCGCCCCGGCCAGCGCCGCGCCCTGTCCGGCGACACGCTTCTCGACAAGGGCCTTGAGGCGCTTCTGACGGTCGAGATCGGCGCCGGTGCCCATGACCCCGCTGGCAAAGCCGTGGGTGATGATCGTCAGCGCCGCGTTATTCAGCCCCGCCTGCAACGCCTCCTGTGTCGCCAGCATATAGGCGGGTTCGGTCGCCGGAACCCCGGCCGCCTGTTGCAATCTGAAGAAATCGAGCGCCAGCCGGTCAGCATAAACCGACCTTGTCGCGAGAACGCCGAGCAGTTGGGTCCAGTTCGCCGGTGTGGGATAGGCATGGACCATCAAGGACAGGGTGCGCACATACCCTTCATTGTCCTTGGTCGCGGCATAGCAATAGGCAACCATCTGCAAGTCGGTGAGTGAGCCATGCGACCCGACCGCCTGGCCGAGTGGTGTGCACTGATTCAGCTTGAAATACGATTGCAGCAATAATTGATGATAACGCGGATCCCTGAACAGATATGCCTTGATGACACTTGCGGCATGGGCATAGTCGCCGGCCGCGTAGTAGGAACTCGCCTCGGCCTCGGCGATGACCGTCAGCTTCGGCCCCGATAATTGGCGACTGGCGACGAGCGCCGCATAATCGGCGGCGGCGGCGGCATGGTCGCCGCGTGCCGCATCGATGGCGGCGCGTATCTGCAGGATCGTGAAGCTTTCCTCGGCCGTTTTCGCGGGCACCGCTTCGGCCAGAGCAAGATCGTGCAGGGCGGCGGCGTAGCTGTGCGCGCTCAAGGCCCGCTCTGCGGCCTGCAGGGGCCTTGCGACTTGCGGGCGAAGAGCCGCGCTTGCTGACCCGCCCATCAGCATCACGATGCCCACCACGAGGGTCTTGCGAAGCGACTTCATGCACCTCTCCTATTGCGCAAACTGTTCGTTGCCGACGATGCCGATCTTGGTCACGTCGTCACGCTCGGCAATCGCCATAACGGCGATGACATCGCCGTAACTGGCGAGCTTGTTCGGGTTGACGTGAACCTCCGGCTGGTCGGCCTCGGCTGCAACCTGCCTGAATTTCGCGTCCAGCGTGGCGAGGTTCGGCACCACAGCGCCGTTCCAGTAGATCGTTCCGTCAAAGTCGATATCCACCTGAACGACCGGCGGCGGGGACGTCGGCGGTGGCGGGTTTCCGTTCGGCAGGTTGAGATTGACGGAGTGCAGTTGAATGGGAATCGTGATGATCAGCATGATCAGCAACACCAGCATCACGTCGATCAAGGGCGTGGTGTTGATATCCACCATTTCTTCGGGATCGTCACCCGAGCCGAGATTCATCGCCATGGCTTAGCTCCCTGCGTTCGTGCCGGTGGGGTCGGTGACGAAATTCACCTTCGTGATACCCACCTGCTGGCAGATAAACAGGATCCGCCCGACCGACTTGTATTGTGCGTTTTCATCACCGCGGATCACGACGGCCGGCTGCGGATTCTCGCGTGCGATCTTGATCATGTCCGCGCGCAGCGTCGCGACATCCGGGAGCAGTTGCTGGTTCCAGTAAATCGCGCCCTTGCGATCGACCGAAATGTTGATGTTTTCCGGCTTGGTTTGAAGCGGCTGATTTTTTTCATGCGGGAGATGGACGGGAACGGTGTGCGTGACGACGGGGATGGTGATGAGGAAGATGATCAGCAGCACGAAGAGCATTTTCTTGGCGAATTTCCGCACGAGATCCATCGACCTCTTGTTCCGCCGCACAAGGAAATTGTACCCGAGCACGGCAGGGACCGCGACCGCGAGACCGATGGCGGTCATGATCAGCGCCTCGCCCACCGGGCCGGCCACCTTGTCGATGCTCGCCTGTCCGGCGATGCCGATTGCCGTCAGCGCGTGATAGATGCCCCAGACCGTGCCGAAAAGCCCGACGAACGGCGCCGTCGAACCAACGGTGCCCAGCAGTGCAAGCCCGTCTTGCAGGCGGCTTTGCACCCCTGCAACGCCGTCCTCGATCGACGAGGTCGCGAAGCTGTGCAGATCGATTTTACCCAGCAGGCCCGGATGTTTGTCGAGCGAGTCGACGCCTGTCTGGGCGACATAGTGAAAGGCTGTGCCTTTCTTCATGGTCTCGGTCGCGAGGCGGACGGAACCTGCATTCCAGAAGCCCGCGTCGATCGCCTTCCCGTCGCGGAACAGGCGAGACTGCGCGAATGCCTTGGTAATCAGCACATACCAGCTGCTCATCGACATGATGACCAGGATCAGCAACGTGCCGCGCGCGACGAAATCGCCATGGGCCCACAGCGCTCCCAGCCCATAGGGATTTGCGACGCTGGTTAACTGCGGCTGGCGGGTGGCCGGCGGTGCGACGGGCGGGGCTGGCGGGGCCCCCTGGGCGCCACTGTTGGCCGCTGGGGCCATTGCGGATGCACCGGTGCCGGTGGCCGAGGTCGCCGGCGCAGGTGCGGGCGTGCTCGCGGGCGCAGCGGCAGAGGCGGGAACGGGGGTTGGGCTGGACGCGGAACTCTGGGCGTGCGCCACAGTCAGCCCCGAACAGAGGAGAAACATCGGCTCAAGTCGGAAAAGATTATGCTTGTTTGACATCGTCGTCACCTAAACTTGTCTGTTGAGAAATCCGGACACGCCGGGGATCAATTCGCCCTGAATTCAAAAGGAGCACGCACCGTCACCGTCTGCCCCTGGCCGCGGCACGACAGCATTCCGATACCTTGCAGTGCGAGCCTGTTGATTCCGGGGAAAGTCGAGGACACGACATGGGGGTTGGAGACCCCGCCACTCGTCGTCACCGAAAACTCGACGACCACGCTTGCGCGGTTGATGCCTTCCGAATCGGAGATTCTCTGGAATGCGTTGGACAATGCCTGAGCGACGCGCCCGATATTCGGGCAGACGACGCCAATGCTCACAGGATGCGGCTTGGCCGGCGCGGGCGCTGGCGCGGGCTTGATCGTGGTCGGGGCCGTGGGCTTGGCGGAGGATGTCACGGCGAACACCGGCTTTTGCCGCGGCGGCTGTTGTATCTGGACGATTGGCGGCGGAATGTAGGGCGGGGGCGGCGCACTCAGCACAGGCGGCGGCGGCGGTGTCGGCTCTGCCGGCGGCGGGGGCGGCGGAGAGGCTTTCACAATCTTGATTTCCAGCGGCTTCTTGATCAGATCGACCGCACTCGTGGCCAGGCCCGAGACAAGGGCATAGACCAGGAAGACATGCAGCACGATGACCATGCCGATACCAATTGCCTTGTTTCGGCTTAGCGGAACGTTGTCGCCAAACTCCATAGCCAATCTCTCCAGAGAGGTGGCCCGCGAGGGCGGGTTTTGTAAAATGCCCCGCGCGCCGCACCGGAATCGCTCTATCCGGCCTGGATCATGGAACATTCAAAAGGGAGGCCAGGTTGCTCGTGAACCTGGCCGCCTTTTCACAACATCATGTTATGTCAGAAATTATAGTGGAGAGAGGCCTGAACCGTCCGGCCATTGAAGGCGCGGGCAGCCGCGGCGGACGCGCCGCTGATATTGTCAAGCTCCGAATAAGCAATCGAATTCGTGACGTTGCTGGCGGTAAGCATCGCCTGCAGCTTGGGTGTCACGTGGTAGGTCACGAACAGATTGAGGAGCGCATAGCCCGGCATGACGATGGTGTTCTGGTCATTGCCGTAGGACGACGTCGTGCCGATCAGATTTCCCCCGACAGTGAGCTTCCGATAGGTGTAGGAGGGCGAAATCTGGAAGATCCATTCCGCCTGACGCTGGGGCGTCATGCCGCGCGCTCCGGCCTCGTTCGTCGAGGTGATGCGCGCATGGGTGTAGGTCGCACCGGCCCGGACCTGGAAGCCGCGATAGACATAGCCCAGCTCGATTTCGGAGCCGTATGAGTGGTATTTGTTGGCCGAGGCGACCTGGGTTGTCACGTCGTAATTGGACTCCGACGTGTAGGCATCGAACAGCGTGACGAAGGCGTTGAGGTTGCCGTAGCGCCCTTTGACGCCGCCTTCATACTGCTTGACTTCGTTGATCGGGATGGGTGCCGAACCGTTCAGGGTGTTCTGGCCGGGATTAATGATGCGGTCCGCGTTGAAGGACACGCCATCGCTCACGCGGCCGAACACCGCGAGATTGTGGTTGAATTCGTAGTTCGAACCGATCGAGTAGGATGTGTGCCGAACCGAGTAGTTCACATTGTACTGGTTGGCCGCCAGGTATCGATACGACCCATTGCTGAGCACGGCGCCATTGAACCAGCCGCTCGCGTTCTGGATGTCTTCACGGACGCTGGCATCGCTGGTCAACTTGCCGAACGCCCATCCAACATCGAGATAGGGCGAGGTCGTCACGTATGACACGTGATAGGTTCGGTCACAGCATCCGCCGAAGCCGCTGCCGATCCCGCCAATCGATGTGGTCGAGTTGAGGAGAGCGACGTTCCCCTGATCGATTCCCATCAGGTAGGAGTTGAAATTCCACACCAGATCGAGGTTCTGGCTGGCGACATAAAGGCCGGCCGTAGGGGTAAAGGTTCCAAGCGCCCCAGCATTGAAGCTCTTTGAAACCTTCAGGTCATTGGCAATGTTGCCCAGATTGTTCAGCCGGGTATCGAATGCCACGGTGGAGTAGGCCGTGCCGCTAAAGGTCTGCCCGACATTGGGGCCCGTAACCCATGTGGCTCCGGCAACGGTCGAGCCGTTATTCGCGGGATATATGCCCATGAACCCGCCGCGGATCGCCGCGTAACGGAAATTGTCGCTGACGTTTATGCCATTCTCGAACGTCTTCGATAGCTGGAAGCCGATCGACGCGTTCTTTGCCTGGAATCCAGAGTTGAAATTGGTCGCAGAATAGGTGTTGTTCGAGTTCAGCGTTACGTCTTGCCCCAGATTGGGCGAGTAGAAGCTGAATGTCCGGGGGTCGATCCCCGGGATCGCCTGGATCGATCCGTTGACGGTCGTCACCGGCACAGGCAGGGCGGTCGGCCCCTGATCGTCAAGATAGCCAAAATTGACCCGGATGTAGCCGCCCTTGATGTCATGCGTGAAATTGCCGTGGATCTGGCCGCCATGGGAAATCCCATCCACCGCATTCCGCGATCCGCCCTGCCCGTAATGATAGAAGCCGGCGATCTCGAAACGGTTGTTGGCGTTGATGGGGCCGCCATAATTGAAGTCGAGACGGTTCTCGTTGTAGCCAAGCCCCGTCGTGAAGCCGACGGACGCGTTGGGCATTTCGCCGGTTCTCGAGATGAAGTTTATGATGCCGCCCGGCGCGTTGGTTGCCAACGTGGACCCCGTGCCGCCGCGCACCACCTGCACCTGGCTCAGCAGGCCATCGATCCGCTCGAAGGAATCCGGCGTGGCAAAGGCGATGTCACCGAAATCGAGAATGGGGAGACCATCCTGTTCCATCGCCACATAGCGCATGCCGCCCGCCGAGATCGGCAGGCCGCGCACGGTGATGTTCGCATTCGAGTCGCCCCCGGTCGACTGGGACTGAATGCCGGGCACGTTGCGCAAGACGTCGGACGCACTGGTGGCCCCGGATGTGCGGATCTGAGTCGCGTTGAGCGTGCTGACCGACACGCTCGACTTCATCTTGGTAACCTTGTGCGCCGTTCCGGTAACAATGATCTTGTTGAGGCTGAGGGGCGCGCTATCGGTCGCGGTTTGCGCGGAGGCGACCCCGAAGGAGCCAAGGGCCAAAAACACGGCCGCACCGGACATATATCGGGATTTCAGCGTCTTCCTTTTGGGGCACGCGAAATTTTCCATGGTCGCACCTCTCCTGCTGTTTGAACGCCGCAAAATGGCCGCGTTTGTTTATTGACCTCCTCTTATCTAACACAACAATCGATTGCAAGATAATTTCGGACAGAAAATGCCTTATTAATTAGGCACTTGTCCAAAAACTCGGAAATTTACGCAAACGTTTGCACAACGCCTTTCCGATCAGGCTGTCGCAAGCTTTCCCCGGCGGCGGCGCGGACGAGGTGCAACACTTGCGCCGCAGGATGCACGGACGATCAGACGCACCGGCACGATGCTGGAACGCACCTCTTCCCCCGCCATCCGCTTGAAGAGCTTGCTCACCATCAGGCGGGCCCCGGCCGCCAGATCCTGGTGAACTGTCGTCAGGGCGGGCGTGTAGGCCGCAGCCAGCATCAGGTCATCGAACCCGACGACCGCAACGTCGCGCGGGACATTCAGACCATGACGATCGAAGATGTTGATCGCGGCACCCGCCAGCTGGTCGGACGCGGCGAACACCGCATCACATGGCGTCCCTTTGGCGAGGAATTCGCTGATCGCGACGTGGCTCCCCGCTTTCCTGAACGTCACGCGGCACTCTAGGGCAGGATCCAGGCTCACGCCGGCCTTGGCGAGAGCCTCATGATAGCCGTCGAAACGCGCGGCCACTTCCGGCAGTTCACGGTCGCCGAAAAAGGCGATTCGACGATGGCCGAGTGCGAGCAGGTGCTCGACCGCCATCCTCGCCCCGGCGCGGTTATCGGACCCCACGGTTATGTAGGACTCATCCCCCATATTGGCGCCCCAGACCACCAGCGGCTTGTAGCGCTGGGCCATCGCCTTGATCTGCGCGTGCTGATTGCTCTGCCCGATGAGCAGGATGCCGTCGCTGCGCCGTTCGTTCACCAGATTGGCGAGCCCGTTCGGTTCGGCGGCGCCGATTTTTCGCAGCAGGAGATCATAGCCGCGATCGGCCAGCTCATCGGCCAGGAAGCCTAACATTTCAAGGAAAAACGGATCCGATATCCCCTGATCGACTTCATGGTGCAAAGGAACGGCGACGGTAATTGTGCCGGTTCTTTGCAGCCTCAGGTTCCGGGCCGTGTTGTCGACCGTATAGCCGACAGCTTCTGCAATTTCGCGAATTCTCTCGCGTGTCGCCTGGCTGATGAGCGTACTGCCCCGCAATGCCCGTGAGACAGTCGCCTCGGAGACGCCGGCAAGACGGGCGATATCAGACATTTTTCTTGACACGTAAGCGTTACCCTATTTCGTTTTTCCACACGATTGCAGTGGGCACTGCCAACCAGGCCCGGCGCCGGGCGGCGCCCACCCGGAAGCGGATCCGGAACAGGAGCGCTCCACGCGCATGACCTCGGATTTCAATAGCACCGCGGTGTCCACTATGTCGAAATGCCCCCTGCCGATGCAAAGGGCGCTCGGAACCGAGGGGCCAGCAACCCACATGACACGAGCGAGGGCGCAGGAGCATCATCTGATCAGATGATGCTCTATGGCTTTGATTTGAGTAATCTCCCGATCTTGTCAGCATCTTCGGCCGTTGCGGGATTGTAGATCACCATGGTGAGATCGGGCCGACCGTCTACCGCGAACCCCGAGAACTCCATCGAGAGCGGACCGGCGAGAGGATGATGCAAGATTTTCACGCCATCGCCGTGCGCTTGCACATCGTTGTCGGCCCACAATGCCGCGAATTCGGGGCTGGTCGCACTCAGCTCATCGACAAGTGACTGGACGTCACGTGCCGCGCCGGCGCGGGCCACATCCGCGCGGAACGACGCCACCACATAGCGCGCAACGCTTTCCCAGTTGGATTGGGCTGCTCGAACGCGCGAATCACGGAACATCATGCGCAACACATTGCGTTGCCCGTCGGGCAGCGTGCTGTAGTCGGTCATCACCGCGGCGGCGGCCTTGTTCCAGGCAATCACGTCCCAGGTCGCCGTCCGGATGAAAGCGGGGCTATGGTCGAGCGTGTCGAGCACGCGTTGCAAGCGTGGGGTGATCCCTTCAGGCGCATGATAGCGGGCTTCCGGCAGCCTGCCCAACCCAATCAGAAACAGGTGTTCGCGCTCGATATCGGTCAGCATCATGGCGCGGGCGATGCGGTCCAGCACATCGGCGGAGGGGGCTCCGCCGCGCCCCTGCTCCAACCAAGTGTACCAGGTGGTGCTCACATTCGCGCGCTGCGCCACTTCTTCCCGGCGTAGCCCCGGTGTGCGCCGCCGTACCGGCGTAAAGCCGAAAGCGGCAGGATCGAGCCTCGCGCGACGGTCCTTCAGATAATTTCCAAGCGCGTTCGTGCCCATTATCCTGTTGGTCATTATACCATTATAGAATCACTACTTTACCCCGATAAATGGTCTAGCGATATCTTTCCTGTTTTAACAGGAGGGGTCTCATGCGTGTGTTCGTCACCGGTGCTTCCGGCTTTATCGGCACCGCCACAACCAGG
Source organism: Acidiphilium sp. 20-67-58 (assembly GCF_002255515.1). Classification (NCBI taxonomy): domain Bacteria; kingdom Pseudomonadati; phylum Pseudomonadota; class Alphaproteobacteria; order Acetobacterales; family Acidocellaceae; genus Acidiphilium; species Acidiphilium sp. 20-67-58. Next base: position 50,125 of record NZ_NCAS01000027.1, read on the forward strand.
GAATTGATCGGGAACGGGCACGAGGTGCTCGGCCTCGCCCGCTCCGACGATAATGCAAAGGCGCTTGAGGCTTTGGGCGCTGAAGTTCATCGCGGTTCCCTTGAAGACCTCGAGAGCTTGCGCAAAGGTGCCAAGGAAACGGATGGCACCATCCATCTTGCCTTCATTCACGATTTCTCGAAATTCGCGGAGAACGGAAAGATCGATAAACACGCCATCGATGCGATGGGCGACGTTCTGGCCGGATCAGACAAACCTTTCATTGTTACCTCCGGGACGTTGCTTGTGGCGCCGGGACGGCTCGCCACGGAACAGGATGCCGTGATGCCAGGCTTGCCGCGCGTGTCCGAAGCCTCAGGTCTGGCCCTCGCTGCGCGCGGCGTGCGCGCCATGGCGATACGCCTGCCGCAGGTGCATGGCGCCGATGGCAGATGCGGCTTGGTCAACTACCTTCTCAATATCGCGCAGGAGAAAGGTTTTTCCGCCTATATTGGCGATGGTAGCAACCGTTGGTCCGGCGCACACAGGTTGGATGTGGCGAGATTATACCGGCTGGCGCTGGAGAAAGGCCGGGCCGGTACCAGCTATCACGCCGTCGCGGATGAGGGTGTGACGGCACGCGACATTGCAGAGATTATTGGTCGCCATCTGCGATTACCGGTTGTCTCGATCCCGCAGGAAGAGGCCGCCGCTCATTTCGGTGTGATGGCGATGTTCGCTGGAATGGATGGCGCTGCCTCAAGTGCGCTCACGCAGCAATGGCTGGGATGGAAGCCTACCCAGATCGGTCTGATCGCCGATATCAGCAGGCCGGGTTATTTTGATGTTTGACCTGCCTCAGACGCCGGCCATAGTTGCCATCTCCCGATGCAGACACAGCCGCTAGAGCATCACCCGACCATACGGAATCATCAAGCCGGATAAAGATGCTCGGTTTATCAGCATGATAGAGCTCTAATACCGTGTCTCGCTGATCGCGACCCATAGTATCGGGTCTTTGCGTTCGCGCGCGCCGCCCGCCAACCCGCATACATACCCAATCTCATGAGTCAAGGCTTATGAGATTGGGTATAAATCCGAACCAGAAGGATCGGAAAGTGCTCCAAACACCGAAGCCGGCGACAGGGCAATCTCAAAATCGTCGACGGCCGCACATCCAGCATATCCCTGTCACCCTCGATTGACGACACGATACGCCGAGGCATATACACGTTTTCGTGACACGCTATATAACTTAACTAAAAGTTGCATTCGACTTTCTCTTTTCTCAATCGTAAGGACCTTGAAAATTGAAGCATCGTTCTGCCTTGCGGATGCTCGCGCTGACCGCCGTTGCCACCACGTCTTTGCTCGCCGCCACGCAAGCGGCTTTTGCATCGCGCGAACTCGCTCATATCGGTGCCTGGTCGGCCGAAATGGGGGGCAATAGCCCGTCACAGAAATTTTGCGTGATGAAAGAAACCTTCAGGGATGGTGGCGCGTTCGGATTCCGGTTCGACCATGCTGGGGTACATATGTATGCCTACAAGCCGCAGTGGCATCTGTCCGGAAAAGGCAAAAATCTGCAAATGATTGTAAACGTCAATGGCGTTGATTCCAGTCAATCTGCGCGTGTCGCCACACAGCATTTGGTCAAGACGGATAATATCAGCGAGAAGACTTTTGACTCGCTCATGAACAGCAAGCGCGCACATTTGCGAATCATGTTCACCCATCCGGTGACTTGGACCCTCAATATGAATGGGGCCCGACAGATCGCCGGAGTTATGGATCGCTGCGTACATCAGCAAGGCGTCTAGAGCATCATCCGATCAGATGGAGTCATCTGATCGGATAAGGATGCTCTAGGCTCTGGACTCAACTGATCCAAGATGTGACGGCGAGGACAAGGCAAATACCAGCGAGGAAATTTCGTGCGGTTTTGTCATATCGTGTGGCG
>NZ_NCAS01000028.1:0-50157 GCF_002255515.1 Acidiphilium sp. 20-67-58
TGTCGTTCAGCCAGAAAAGTTCCGCCATGTTCCAAGTCCTCCAAACAGACTTGAATCAGACGCCCCGTAGTCATGGCAATAGGTACAGAACCTAGAGCATCATCCGATCAGATGGAATCATCTAATCGGATAAAGATGCTCTGTTTATCAATGTGATAGAGCACTACATCCGATCCGAAAGGATCGGAAAGTGCTCTAGCCGGTCGCGCGCTTGATGAAACCGGGTTCGCCTGGCGGGTCGGCGAAGGTTTCCACGATGTCGGTGACATCGGCGAGCGGCGGGCCGCGGCGGCAGGCGCGCAGCAATTCCTCGACGGCCGGCGCATCGCCGGCGACCAGCGCCTCGAGCGTGCCGTCCACCCGGTTGCGGACCCAGCCGGCAAGGGCCAGGCGGCGGGCGCGCGTCACCATCCAGTCGCGGAAGCCGACGCCCTGGACATGGCCCGACAGAATGAGATGCTTCGCGATCATCGCTGCGCCAGTGCGACGAAGCGGGCGGCGGTCACGATGTCGTCGCCGATCCGCGCGCGGCGCGCGACCGCCTCGGCATCCTCGCCCCAGAGACGCTCCTGCCAGAGCTCGTCGAGTGCCGCGCAATCATGCGCGGCCAGCGGCGCCAGCGCACCCTCGGCGACGGCGAGGCCGAGCACGAGGCTGCCGAGGGCCGGCACGGTCACGCCAAGCCCGGCAAGGCTCCAGGCATCGTGCCTGGCGAGCGCCTGATCGAGTGCCCCGATCGCCTCGGCCGGCTGGCCGATCGCGGTGATGCCGGCGGTGACGGCGAGGTGCGCCCCGAGCGTGCTCTGCGCCCAGTCGAGCCAGGGTTGCCAGAGCCTCGCCTGTTCGTCGACGAGCCCCTCCGGCGCGGTGGCGCGGTAGCAGAGCAGGTCGCTCCGCCCGTAGGCGAGCAGGCTGGCGCGGACGGCTCCGGTGTCCGGTGCGATCCGCTCCACCGTTGTGCCGGCGAGGCGGGTCAGCGGCAGATCGTCGGGGCGGACCTCGTCATTCTCGCCGGGGGCGTCCCATTCCGCGGCGATGGCGCGGGCGAGGCGCTCTGTCGGCACGGTGAGCGGGCTGCCGCCGGGCAGGCGCACCGGCCGGCCGTCGAGCGTCACGCCGAACCCGCCCTCCATCTCCGCCAGCCCGGTACATTTCCAGATGCGTTTCATTGTCCCGGCGCCATCAGTGGAACAACGATTGCAGCAGGTTCTGCGGTCCGCCCACCGCGCCGGGGGGCTTGGCGCTGCCGGTTGTCGCGCCGCTGTTCCCGCCGGCGGCAAGCCCCATCGTGGTCGGGGCCGGGCCGGGATGGCCCATCCGCGCGAGCGCCAGCGCGGTCGTGCAGCCTTGCGGGCGCGCGCTGCGCCGGGTGAGCCCGAGCTGGCGGGTGAGCCGGCCGAACAGGGTCTGCCCGCCGCCGATCCGCTGGCCGGCGGCGGCAATCGCCTGTGCGTAATCGCCGGCCGGCGCCGCGCCGGTCACTGGCCGGCCGAGCGTCCCGGTGACCGCGAGCGGGATCGGCGTCGCCGCGCCGCCGACCGTGGTCTGCGGCTTCAGCACGACGTTCAGCCCCTCGGTCGCGAGGTTGACGCTGCCGCCGCCGGTCATGAACAGGCGGCTCGAATCGAGGGTGAGCGCGCGGATGCGGGCGAGGCCGTCGGCCGCGTCGATCCGGGTCGCGAAGCAGCGCAGCTGGACCGGGCCCTGCGCGCCGGCAAGCCCTGCCGGCAGGCCGGCGGTGGCCAGCAGGTGATCGAGCAACGCGCCGTCGATCTCGCCGTTCACCGTGGAGATGCCGAGCGCGCCGTTCAGGGTCGCGGCGATGTCATGCGGCGTCGAGCCGGCGCCGGCGAGATTGGCGTAGAGCTGCACCGTCGCCGAGGCGGAGCCGGGCTCGCCGAGCAGCCGGAGCAGCGGCCCGAGGCGGAAGGCCGGCGCCTGTTCGACGAGGCGGATCGAGGGCGGATTGCTGGTGGCGTTCACCATCAGCGCGCCGGAGACCGGCCCGCCCGGCAGCTCGCCGCTGATCGGCCGCACCGTCAGCACGCCGTTGCGCAGCAGCGCATGCGCGCTGAGCGCGCGGTAATCGGCCCCGGCATAGGTGAGCTTGTCGATCGTCAGTTCGACATTGCCATCCGCGGCGCGCAGCAGGTTGAAGGGCAGCGGCGAGGTGGGGATGATCAGTCCGTTCGCGGCAGGGTTTGCCGATGCGGGTGCAGGGGAGGGCGCAGGCGTGGTCTGGCTGGCCGGCGCTGCGCCCGGGGCGGTCGCCGCCGGGGATGGCGGCCGCGCGGCGCGGAGCAGCGCCGACAGGTCGATCCGCGAGGCATGGATCACCGCCTGCAGGTCCGGCCGGGAGCCGATTGTCAGGCTGAAGGCCCCGCCGAACTGCCCCTGCGTCGCACTGACCGCGAGGCTGTTGAGCGCCACCGCACGGGTCAGGCTCTGGCCGCCGGGATCGGTCAGCAGGCCGGAAATGCCGATATTGGTCCAGGCCGGCAGGGGCGTGCCGGCGAGGTCGGACAGTTTCGCGAGATTGGGGATGGTCGCGCTGAGTTTCATCGCGACGCCGGCGAGTTTCGAGGGCGAGGCCATGCCGCCGGCGACGTTGAACAGCGCCTTGCCGACGCGGGCGGCGGCGCTGATCGCGAAACGCTCGGTGGGCCCGCCCGGCTGCGGCGGGCTGGGCGCCACGCCCAGCGCGGCATCGAGCACCGGGCCGAACGGGCCGGCCTTGCCTTCAAGCCCGACCTGGCTGCCCTGGTAGCTGCCCGCCAGTGCCACATTCACCGCCCGGTCGAGCGCCGGCAGGGTGATGTTGACCGAGCGCAGCGACAGGCCCTTGCGCCAGGCGGTGAGGTCGGACGTGCCGGCCGTGAGGCTGACATGGGTGACCGCCGGAACCTGACCCTCGACCGGCGAGCCGAGATCCGCCCTGAGATCGACCGTTCGCAGCGGCGGCAGGTCGGCCCGCGCGGCGGTGGGCAGATAGGCGGCGAGCGGCGCGAGATCCGGCGCCGTCGCGTGCAGGTGCAACGCATAGCCGTCCGCCTTGCGGGGATGCGCGATCCGGCCGGTGATGTGCAGCTGCGCGCCCTGGCCGCTCACGGTCAGGTCCACCGGCCATGCCGCGCCGCCGGCCGCACCACCGGTCAGCCGCGAAACCGGACCCGTGGTGCCGGACACGCTGAACGGCGTGCCGTTATACTGGGCGTTGACCGAGAGCTGAAGCGGCGCATCCAGCGAGGCGGCGCTGCCGCTGAACCGCGCGATGTGCAGCACGGTGGGGCTCTGCGCCGTGAGGGCGGCCGGCGCGCCGCCGCTCAGCGGCACGAGCACGGTGGAGGGGTGATAGGTGATGGTGCCGTTCTCGATCGAGACCGATTGCAGGGCGATGCCCGCGCCGTTGCCCGGCTGGCCCGCCGCGCCGCCTGTCGTGCCCGGCGTCGCGCCGCCCGCTCCCCCGGCGGGGCCGATCTCCCAGTTCGGCGTGCCGGTCGGCCCGTATTCGAGGTTGATGACCGGATCGACCAGAACGAGATCGAGGATGTTGAGCTGGTGGCGCAGCAGCGGCAGCAGCGCCACCTTGGCCTCGATCCGCCGCAGCGTCGCGAAATCGGCGTCGGCATAGCCGGGCGGGTTGGCGATGGTGATGCCGGTGGCGGAGATCGTCGGCACCAGCGACAGGTTCATCCGCAGCCGGCCATCGATGGTGACCGGCCGGTGCAGCGCCCGCTCGGCGGCGGCGATCACCTGCGGCTTGTAGCTGTTCGGATCGAAGCTCGCGAGGAATAGGCCGATGACCGCGAGCGGTGCCAGAATGACGATCGCGACTGCGATGACCGCGACGCGCCGGAAGGTCCGTCTTGCCTGCATGACGACCCGGATACGCCAAAACCGCGATCGTTGCGAGGGCAGAGCGCCCGGATTGCGCTGAATTCAGAACCCGAACATGTGATCGAATGAAAACGCGCCGCGGCCGAGGCCCGCACCGTCATGCTTGCCATGATAGCCGAACAGCCGGCAGGTCGCATCGCGGATGATGACATAGCCGCCGGCGGCGCGGGCCAGCGCCTCGGCGCCGAAGATCCGCCAGGGCTCGACGATGGCCGAGCCGGAGCAGGCGATGGCGAGGTTTTGCTCCGCCACCAGGCGGCCTTCGGCATCGTGCAGCATCAGCACGGTGGCCGAATGCGGATGCCAGGCGGCGGAGGCGGGATAGGTCAGCACGCAGAAGCTCGGCCGCGCCGCGCTGCCGAGATCGAGGAACAGCCGGGTCGAGAGGCCGGGCGGCGGGCCGGAATAGGATTGCGGCTCGCCCTTCCACGTCATGATCGTGTTGAACACATGCGCGCCGAAGCTGGTCTCGGCGGCGTGCGAGCCGTCCCGCGCCTCGTAGCGGAACAGCCCGTGCAGCCAGCCATCCGCCTCGCCGCCCTCGGTGAAGTCATAGACCAGTTCGCCATGGCCGCCCTCCGGCAGCGCGTCCGCCGGCAGTACCTCGTCGAGATCGATGGCGCATGCATGGTCCCGCTTCAGCGTGCCGGGCCGGTGCTCGGCGACCTTGCTGCCGTCGGGGGCGAAAATATCGAGCCGGAGCGGCAGCGTCGTCTGGGTGTGGGCCATCGGCGTCGGCAGCGCGACCGAGCGGAACCGCTCCCGCGGCAGGATCGGGAAGGGGAGCAGAAACCCGCGGCCAAGCAGCGGCGAGAGGCTGATGATGCCCGGATCGGGGCGGAGATCGGCGCGTTCAACATTCATGTGGGCGATGCGGGTGCGCCCGGCGCGCACGACTTCATAGCGCGGGCGGACCACATGGCGGCCGGCGCGCAGCTCGATCTGCGCCGGCCAGCGCAGCCCGGGCAGCAATTCGGCGACGTCGATGGCCCGCGTCGCGAAGGGGGCGATCGGTTCGGCCAGCGCGACCGGCGCCTCGGCGCCCATCCGGTCGAGGCTGATGGCGCCGGCGGGGATCGGCACGGCGTGGCTGTTCTGCAGCCAGAGGATCACCGTCTCGTCCTCGCGCGGGGCGGGCAGGCCGGCGAAGCGCTCGGAGGGCCAGGCATTGGCGTCGTGGGTGCAGGACAGGCTCGCCCCGTTGCCGGCGGCATGGGTGTCGAGGGCGTATTTCACCACGTCGTGCCCGGCGACGCCGATGGCGTGGATGAAGAGCTGGCCGGTGAACGGGCCGAGCCCGTGGGCGCGGCGCAGCGCGGCGCTGTCGATGCGGATGCTGCCGGCATGGTCGGGCAGTTCGCGCTCGAATTCGGCGAGCACCGCGCCGGCGGCGTCGAACAGGCGGCACCACAGGCGCACGCCCCGCGCGCCGTAGCCGTGCCAGTAATTCGCGGTGACGAGGCTGGTCGTCATCGCATCATCGTCGCGGAAGAAGGCGAAATTGGTCGCGAAATTCAGCGGGTCGAGATAGCGGCGGCGATTGGTCAGCAGCCGGTCGGGCAGGCGCACCTCGTCGAGGGTGAGGATGTCGGCGCCGGGAAGCAGTCCGGCCAGCCGCTCGGCCAGGCGGTGCGCGTCGAAAGCGGCGATCAGCACGGTGGCGGGGGCAGCGGCGACGAGGTCGGTCAGCGGCCTCGTGGTGAAGCCGCCGCGGCGCTCGCCGACCGCCAACGTGTCATGCACATGGACGGAATCGACCGGAAACGCCGGCGCCAGGGCGCGCAGCGGCGCAAAGATGCGCTCGGGATCGTAGACCGCGACCGGGCCGGCGGCGGCGAGGCGGGCGGCGAGGCGCTCCAGCGCCGCGGCGGCCAGCGGATGCGCCAGCGCCTTGTAGACCGCGTTGCCACCGCGGACATTGTCGAACGTGTCGATCTCGAGCATCGAAGTCAGACTCCCAGCATCCGGCGCAGTTCGGCGGCGGCCATCGGCGTGTCGTTCAGCGCCGAGGCGTTCCAGCTCTGCAGCCGGCCATCGAAGTTCCGGGCGCGGCCGCAGGCGACCATGTCGTCCATGAAGGCGCCGATGCGGGTGGATTTGCCGGGCAGGCGCGCGATCATCACCGGCGCGTCGGTGGCCACCGCCTCGGAGACCATCGAGACGGAATCCCCCGTCACCACGATCGCGTCGGCGACGGCGAGCATGCCGAAATAGGGGTTCTCGCCCTGCATGTCCCAGATCCAGGCGCCGCGCGGGCGCAGCGCCTCTTCGAGGATGGCGCGGGCGGCGGGCTCGGTGCGGCGCGAGGGGGTGAGCATCAGCCCGACCCGGTCGCGGTCCATCATCCGGGCCAGTTGTTCGGCGAGGGTGCGCGCTGCCGCGGTATCGAGCCGGTAGCGGCCGTTGGAGCCGCCGACCAGCACGGCGACGAGGGGGCGGGGCAACCCGGCGAAATGCGGCGCCCAGAGCGCGCGTTCGAGGGCGAGGCGCTCGGGGGTGACGCGGTGCAGCGCGGTGCGGGTGACGATGACGTTCGGGCCGGTCAGCCCGTCATGCTTCGCGGCCACCACGGCGTCGAACCGCCCGGCGTCCATGCGCGGGTGCTGGATGATCACGGCCGGCAGATCCGGCCGGCGCAGCGTGGCCAGCACGCGGGCGGCAGCACCGCCGGCGCCGAGCATCAGGTCGCCTTCCGGCGGGGCGAGGGCGGCGGCATCGATCGCGCAGCGCGGATCGGGCCAGAGCATCGGCGAGAACAGGGTCCAGGGCCGCTTCGGCGCGATGACGCGGAAGTCGGTCCGGAATCCGGCCGCCTCCGCGAGGCCGAGAGCCTGGGAGCGGAGACCGGCGAGGTCGATGCACAGGACGCGGGCGGTGACCGGAGCGGCCTGTCCGTCGGCGATGGCATGGGGTGCGGCCATGAGAGTCGGCGCGGCTTGCATCGCGGCGTTTTCGGGCCAGCGCGACATTTCGTCAACACACGTCGAACGGTTGCGAGTTTTTCATCTCTGGGTAGAGTGGGGCCATGGCGATACCGGCCCCGATGAAAGCCCGCCGCGTTCGGCCAGAACGGCCGTTGCCGCCGCGATGAGCGGGGTGGCGTCCCTGCCGCGCTTCGAAGTGCGGCTCACGCCGCCCGACCTTGCGCCGTGGCTCGCGGGCAATACGGGACTCCGCGGCTTCACCACCTTCGCCGCCGCCGCCGCCGGGCCGCATGTGATGGTGCTGTGCCTGATGCACGGCAACGAGATCGCCGGCGCGGTGGTGCTTGATGCGCTGCTGCGCGAGGGGTTGCGGCCGGCCTGCGGCCGGCTGACGCTCGGCTTCGTCAATATCGACGCCTATCGACGGTTCGATCGGGACAATCCGGTTGCCTCCCGCTTCGTCGACGAGGATCTGAACCGGGTGTGGGACGAGGCGACGCTGGAGGGGCCGCGCCGCTCCGTCGAACTCGACCGCGCCCGCGAGATCTGGCCGCTGATCGCCGGGGCGGATCTGGTGATCGACCTGCATTCGATGCTCTGGCCGTCCGACCCGCTGGTGCTGTGCGGCCAGGGGGCGCGCGGCCGGGCGCTGGCGATGGCGATGGGCACGCCGGCGCTGGTGGTCGCCGATGGCGGCCATGCCGGCGGGCGCAGGCTGATCGACCATCCGCGCTTCCTTGCCCCGGCAGGCGATGCCGCGGCGGTGCTGGTCGAGGCCGGGCAGCACTGGCAGGAGGATACGGTGCGGCAGATGCGCGCAAGTGTGGACGCGGTGCTGGCCCATGCCGGCATGATCGGGAAGGTGGCGCCCTGCGCGGCGCCGCGCTTCGCCGAGGTCTCGCGGGTGGTGACCGCCAATACCGGCCGCTTCGCCTTCGTCCGCCCGTTCCGCGGCGGCGAGGTGATCCGCCGGCGGGACACGCTGCTGGCGCGCGACGGTACGGCGGAAATCCGCACCCCGCACGATGACTGCCTGCTGATCATGCCGAGCCTGCGAACCGGCCGTGGGCATACCGCCATCCGGCTCGCGCGCTTCGCCGAACCCGCCTGACCGGCGGGCGGGCTGGAGCATCATCCGATCCGAAAGGATCGGAAACTGCTCTATTCCTCCGTGCCCTCGTCCATCCCCTGCCGGCGCCGTGCCTCGGCCTCGGCCTGCAGCCGGCGAAAGCTGCGGTGGCTGAAGGGCAGCATCCCGAGATAGGCGAGCACCAGCAGCGACAGGCCGAGCCATGGGTCGGCCAGCAGCACCGCGGCGGCGACGATCACCCCGAGCAGGATGGCGATGACGTGTTGCGGCGGCACCTTGAAGTTCTTGAAGTTCCAGACCGCCAGGGTCGAGATGCAGAGCAGCGCGGTGCCGGTCAGCACCACAGCACTCAGCTCCGGCGCCTGGGCCAGCCGGTCGAGCCGGTCGCCGCCATGCCGAGCCGCCTCCAGGCCGAGATAGATCGGCAGCAGCGCGATCGCTGCGCCCGCCGGCGCCGGCACGCCGGTGAAGAAATTCGCGGCGAAGCGGAACACCGGCAGATGGCCATCCGCCTCGCGCGGCAGCGCGTCGATCGCCGCGTTGAAGCGGGCGAGTCGCAGCGCCATGCAGGCGGTATAGACGAGCGGCGGCAGATAGCCGAACGCGCCCCATTCGCTGAGCGACCACAAATAAAGCACCAGTGCCGGGGCAATCCCGAAGCAGAGGAAATCCGACAGGCTGTCGAACTCCGCGCCGAAGCGGGACGTGGCCTTGAGCAGCCGGGCCAGCCGGCCATCAAGCCCGTCGATCACGCCGGCGACGGCGATGGCGATCACCGCGGCGCCGAAGCGTTGTTCGAGGGCGAAGCGGATCGCGCTGAATCCCACGCAGAGGCCCGACAGGGTCAGCAAATTCGGCAGCATGCGGTTGAAGCTCATGCCGCGCAGGCGGGGGCGGCGCGGCGGGCGGCGCCGGGGGAGGGCGAAGAGCGGCGGCTTTTCCGCCCCGCTCATGCGCCGCCTTGCGCGGCGGCGGGGGGCAGCAGCCCCATCACCGTCTCGCCGCCGACCATGCGCTGGCCGACCGCGACCAGGGGCAGCGTGCCGGGTGGCAGATAGAGATCGGTGCGGCTGCCGAAACGGATGATGCCGAAGCGCGCGCCGGTTTCGACGCGGTCGCCCTCATGCACGTCGCACAGGATGCGCCGCGCGATCAGCCCGGCGATCTGCACCACCGCGATCTCGGCGCCGGATTCGAGCCGGATGGCGAGGGCGTTGCGCTCGTTCTCCTCGGCCTCCTTCGCCGCCGCGTTCACGAACTTGCCGTGCCGGTAGGAGATGCGGGTGACGATCCCGGCCATCGGCACGCGGTTCACATGCACGTCCAGCACCGAGAGGAAGATGGCGATGCGTGGCATCGGGACCGCCGGCAGGCCGAGTTCGGGCGGCGGCAGCGCCTCGTCGACGATGACGACGCGGCCATCCGCCGGGGCCAGCAGCGCATCCGGCCGGGCGGGCGGCACGCGCGCCGGATCGCGGAAGAAATAGAGGCAGAACAGCGCGAAGAGCGCGCCGAGCCAGGCCAGCCAGCCGGCGCCGGTGAGCAGGCCGAGCAGGAAAACGGCCAGGCCGGCGGCGATGAAGGGCCGTCCGGCGCGGTGCGGCGGCACCAGGGCGGCGCGCAGGGAGTCGATGATGTCCATGCCCGGGTTATGGCGAGCGGCGCGGAGCCTTGCAAGAACGCCCTTCGGCGTTGATGCGCCACGCCCTTCCACATCAATTAGGCCACGCCTCTCGGGATCAATTAGGGCACGCCTTTCGAGGCCAATAAGGCACGCCTTTCGGCGTGGGACGGCTCAGCTCGTGCCGGCCGGTGCTGTGGACTTCGCCGGTGCGGCGGGTGCGGCCTTCATGCCGGGGGATTGCGGCAGCAGGAAGCGCTGGCCGGGATAGACCAGGTTGGGGTCGCGGATGCTGGCCTCGTTCGCCCGGTAGATCATGGTGTAGTCGGTGCCGCGGCCATAGACGCGGCGGGCGATCAGCCACAGGCATTCGCCGCGCGCGACGACGACCTCGTGCGGCACCAGCTTGCCGAGCGGGCGCGGGGCATAGGCGGTCTTCATCTCGCCGATGACGCCGCCCTTGGCGTCCTGTGCCTTCAGGCTGAATGTCCCGGGCTTAGTCGGCATCTGGCCGATTTTCATCGTCCAGCGGCCATCGGCGCCGGCGGTCGCGCTGCCGAGCGTCTTGCCGTCGAGCGAGAGCGAGACGGTGGCGCCGGGTTTCGCCGTGCCGGCGATCACCGCCTTGCCGCTGGCGCCGTAATCGACCGAGCCGATGCCGAGCGTGCCGGGTGCGGGGCCTTGCCCGCTCAGGACGCGGGAGGGCTTGCTGCCATTGCCGGCGAGCACGGCCAGCGGCCCCTCGTTCGGCGCCGCGGGCACGGCGACGGTGACGTCGCGCCGGCTCGTCCGCGTGCCGCCGCCCGGTGTCGCCTCGGCCAGGGCGAGCTGCTGGCCGCCGGCCGGCAGCGGATGGTCGGTGACGAAGGCGAAACTGCCCGAACTGTCCGCCTTGACGGTGCCGATCGTCCGCCCGTTGGCGGTGATGGTGACGGTCGCACCCGGTGCCGCGTGGCCGGCGATCACCGCATTGCCGCCGGCATCGACCCGCACCGTGTCGAAGCGCGGTGCGGCGGGGGGCGCGGGCGTTGCCGGCGCGGCGGGGGCGGCGGCGGGCGCGGTTGCCGCCGCGGGGGGAGCGGTTTCGGGTTTGCGGTGGTTGCTCAGCACCACGAGGCCGAGCACCGCGCAGAGGCCGAGCGCGCCGATCGCAGCGCCCGGCAGCCAGCCGGGCAGCCGCGCACGCGTGCCATCGTTATCGCTGCTGGGAGTCTCGTTTGTGGGCATGTGGAAAACTCTCGATCCCGGTCGCTTGCCTGACGTGCGTTATCCTGCCACGAGGGCAGGCATCTCGAAAGGTTCTGCGGGTTATTCTCGATCATGAGTCACATTTCGGTCACGGTATTTTGCGGATCATCCCCCGGCGCGACACCTGATTACCTCGCGGCGGCGCGGGATCTCGGCGCGGGGCTGGCCGCGCGGGGCATGACGCTGGTCTTCGGCGGCGGCAATGTCGGGCTGATGGGGGCGACGGCCGGGGCCGCGCTCGGCGCCGGTGGTGCTGTCACCGGCATCATCCCCGATTTCCTGCGCGCCCGCGAGGTCGAGTTTCCCGGCCTCACCGAGCTGATCGTCACCGACACGATGCACACCCGCAAGCGGCGGATGTTCGCGCGGGCGGATGCGTTCGTCGTGCTGCCCGGCGGGCTCGGCACGCTGGACGAGCTGATGGAGATCCTCACCTGGAAGCAGCTCGGCCGCCATGCCAAGCCGATCCTGCTGATCGACATTCGTGGCTGGGCCAGCCGGGTGGCGGCGCTGATCGATGGCGTGATCGAGGATGGGTTCGCCCGGCCGCCGGTGCGCGAGCTGTTCGAGACCGTGCCGGACGTGGCGGCCGCGCTCGCCCGGCTCGAAACCTATTCAGAGTCGGTGAACGGCGCCTCGTCGCTCGGCAATCTGTAATCCTCGCTGAACCAGCGGCCGAGATCGACCGCGCGGCACCGCGCCGAGCAGAACGGGCGGTGCGCAAGCTGCGCCGCCTGGCCGCAGATCGGGCACGCGCCGGCGGGTTTGCGGCGGGGGTGGCTTGGCAGAGCCTTTTCGTCGGTCATGGCGGCAACTCGTGCAGCGGTGGGCGGATGCGCGGGCGGCTGATCTCGGCGAAGCCGAGTGCCGAGAAGCCGAGCAGGCGCGGGCGGAGCGGATCGCGCGCGAGGGCGGCGGCGAGGTCGGGGGCGAGTTTCGGCCGGACGGCGGGTTTCATCCCGGCGAAATCGACCAGGATCGCGCCGGCGAGATTGCGCAGGAGGATCTGCCGGGCGAGTTCGGGGATGATCGCGCGGTTGAGCCGCAGCTGCGCGCCCGGCTTGTCGCCCCGCTCGGCGGTGGCGGCACCGGCGTCGATATCGATCGCGGTGAGCGCCGGCGTCGGGCAGACCGTGCCGCGGGCGCCCTGCGGCAGCGCAAAGACCGGCTCGGCGAGCGCGGCGATCTCCTCCTCCACCGGGGCGAGGCTCGCCGGATCATGCGCGACCCCCTCATGCGCCGCCCGCAGCAGGGCAACGAGTTCCCAGTCATCGGCGAGGATCGGCGCGGCCGGATGCAGGGCGCGGAACTCGGCGATCGGGCCGGGGCCGCGGGCGAGCAGGCCGGGCTTCGCGCCGGGTGCGACGTCTTGCGCCAGCGCGAGGCGCGGCCCCTTGCCGCCCTGGGGGGCGCGGGTGATGCGGACCGCGACGGCATCGCCCTCGGCGAGGCTCTTGCCACCCGCGCTGTCAGGCAGGAAGCCCGATCCGTCGCCGAGATCGACGAACACGCCGCCGAGTGCTGAGGCGCGGGCGGTGATCCGGCCGGAGCAGAGATCGCCGACGCCATCCGGCGCGTCAGGCCGCCAGCGCGTGTAGCCGGCGAGGGTGCCGGATTCGGTCAGCACGAGATGCACGGTGCCGCCGCGCAGCCCGGCGCGGATGACCGCGTTCATGGCCGCCAGCCGAGGCCGCGCAGCAGGTTCAGCGTTTCGTGCAGGGGCAGGCCGACCACGCCGGAATGGGAGCCGGCGAGAAAATCGACGAACCCCGCCGCCCGCCCCTGGATCGCATAGCCGCCCGCCTTGCCGCGCCACTCGAAGCTGGCGAGATAGGCGTCCGCACTCTCGCGGTCGAGCCTGGCGAAGCCGACGGTGGTCATCACGTTGCGCGCGACGATGCGCCCGTCCGGCCCGCGCACGGCGACGGCGGAATACACCCGGTGGCGGCGGCCGGACAGCAGGTCGAGGCAGCGGCGCGCCTCGGCATCGGTTTCGGTTTTCGGCAGGATGCGACCGCCGAGGGCGACGACGGTATCGGCGGCGATGACGAAGGCGCCCGGCACGGTGACGGAAGCGAGCTTCTCCGCCGCCATCCGCGCGGCATAGAGCCGGGGCGATTCAGCCTTGTGCGGGGTTTCGTCGATATCGGGGGAGATCACCGAATCGGGGATGATGCCAAGCTGCCGGAGCAGGTCGAGCCTGCGGGGGCTCGACGAGGCCAGGATCAGGTTGGCCATGCGGCGATCCGGCTTACTTGAAGCGGAAGGTGATCCGGCCCTTGGTCAGATCATAGGGCGTCATTTCGACGTTGACGCGGTCGCCGGCCAGCACGCGGATGCGGTTCTTGCGCATCTTGCCGCTCGTATGGGCGAGAATGACGTGGTCGTTGTCGAGTTTCACCCGGAACATCGCGTTCGGGAGCAGCTCCGCGACGGTGCCGCTGAACTCGATCATGTCTTCTTTTGACATCAAACCTCGATAAAAATTTGCAACATGCGGTCCAAATGAGCCGATGGCGCGTTCAGGTCAAGTTTTCCGCGCGGTTGCGGGTCAGCCTTGCGCGGATGGAACGGGCGTGGCCGTCGAGACTCTCGGCCGCCGCGAGGGTTGCCGCGGCAGGGCCGATGGACGCCATCGCCGCCGGATCGAGGGCGACGAAGGTGGTGCGCTTGAGGAAGTCGAACACCGAAAGTCCCGAGGAAAACCGCGCCGTGCCGCCTGTCGGCAGTACGTGGTTGGGCCCGGCGACATAGTCGCCGATCGCGGTCGGCGCGTCGGCGCCGAGAAAGGCGGCGCCGGCATGGCGGATCCGCGCGAACACGGCGCCGGGGTCGGCCGTCATCACCTGGAGATGCTCGGAGGCGACGCGGTTGGCGATGTCGGCCGCCTCGTCGAGATCGCGGGCGAGGATGATCGCGCCATGGGCGGCGAGCGAGGCGGCGGCGATCGTGGCGCGAGGCAGGGTTTCGAGCGCGCGGGCGAGTTCGGCGGCCACCGCGTCGGCCAGTGCGGCATCGTCGGTGACGAGGAGCGACTGCGCCGCCTCGTCATGCTCGGCCTGGGCGATCATGTCGAGGGCGACGCGCCAGGGGTCTTGCCCGCCATCGGCGATGATCAGCACCTCCGAGGGACCGGCGATGGAATCGATGCCGACCTGCCCGAACACCTGCCGCTTCGCCTCGGCGACGAAGGCGTTGCCCGGCCCGACGATGCGGTGGACCGGGGCGATGGCCTCGGTGCCATAGGCGAGGGCGGCGACGGCCTGGGCGCCGCCGACGCGGTAGATTTCCGTCACCCCGGCGCGGCGCGCGGCGGCGAGGACGAGGTCGTTCATCTGCCCGTCCGGCGTCGGCACGCACATGGCGATCCGCCCAACCCCGGCGACGCGGGCGGGAATCGCGTTCATCAGCACCGAGGAGGGATAGGATGCCTTGCCCCCCGGCACGTAGAGCCCGACGGCGTCGAGCGGTCCCCAGCGCAGGCCGAGCCGCGCGCCGGCAGCGTCGGTAAAGGCGATGTCCTGCGGCAGCTGGGCGCGGTGGAACGCCTCGATCCGGGTGGCGGCGAGGTCGATCGCCTGACGCTGTTCGGCGCTGACGCGGGCGCAGGCGGCGTCGATCTCGGCGGCACTCACGCGCAGGGTTTCGGGCGTGAGGGGAAAGCGGTCGTAGCGGCGGGTGAGGTCGATCAGCGCGGCGTCGCCCTCGGCGCGCACCCGGGCGATGATCGCGGCGACCGGGGCTGCGACATCGGTGGCACTGGCGCGGTTGCTGGCCAGGGCGGCGAGGGCGGCGGCGAAGCCGGGGTCGGCGGTGTGGAGACGGCGGATCATGCGGCGGCCAGCGCGTCGCGGAAGCGGGCGATCCAGTGGGCGATCGCCTCCGGCCGCGTCTTCAGCGCGGTGCGGTTGACGATCAGCCGCGAGGTGACATGGGCGATGGTCTCGGTCTCGACGAGGCCATTGGCCTTCAGCGTCGAGCCGGTCTGCACCAGGTCGACGATCAGGCGCGACAGGCCGAGGCCGGGGGCGAGTTCCATCGCGCCGTTCAGCGCCACGATCTCGGCCTGGATGCCGCGCGCGGCGAAATGGCGGCGGGTGATGTTGGGATATTTGCTGGCGACGCGCACGCGCGAGAGGCGGCTGAAATCGGTGCGCCCGGCGGCGTCCGCCGGCTCGGCGACGGCGATGCGGCAGGCGCCGATGCCGAGATCGAGCGGCGCGTAGATTTCCGGATAGTCGAACTCCATCAGCACGTCGGCGCCGCAGATGCCGATTTCGGCGGCGCCAAACGCGACGAAGGTGGCGACGTCGAAACTGCGCACGCGGATCACGTCGAGCTCGGGGATGGCGGTGTGGAAGCGCAGCCGGCGGCTGCTCTCATCCGCGTAGTCCGGCTCGGGCGCGATGCCGGCTGCGGCGAGCAGCGGCGCGCACTCCTTGAGGATGCGTCCCTTGGGCAGGGCGAGGACGAGTCCGTTGGTGGCGGCCTCGGCGGCGATCGGCGATGGGGTCACGGCGGTCATCGCGCGGGTTCGTAGCATTGCCGGCGCGCCCTGCCAAACCCGGCGGTGCGGGACTTGTCCCGGCGGCGTGGCCGGCGCAGATTGATTACATGAGCGAACACGTGATGATCTGCGAAGTCGGCCCGCGCGACGGGCTGCAGATAGCCAAATCGACGATGGAAACCGGGGCGAAATGCCGCTGGATCGCGGCCATGGCGGAAGCCGGGCTGAAGGAGATCGAGGTCGGCAGTTTCGTGCCGGCGAAGCTGATCCCGCAGATGGCGGATACCGAGGCCGTGGTCCGCTTCGCGAAGGAAATACCGGGCCTCGTCGTCGTCGCGCTGGCCCCCAACCTGCGCGGCGCGCAGGCGGCGGTGGCGGCCGGGGCGCACCGGGTCAGCATCCCGGTCTCGGTGAGCGAGGGGCACTCGCGCGCCAATCTCAACCGCGCGCCCGACGAGCAGGTGGCGGTGGTCGGCCAGATCGTCGACTGGATGAAGGGCGCGGGCAATCCGGCGGAAATCGAGGTCGCCTGTTCCACCGCCTTCGGCTGCTCGATCGACGGCGCGGTGCCCGAGCGCGAGGTGGTGCGCATCGCCGCCGCACTCGCGGCGACGGGGGTGGAGCAGATCGGCCTCGCCGATACCGTGGGCTACGCCAATCCCGCGCAGATCAGGTCGGTCGTGCGGGCGGTGCGGCGCGAGATCGGCCCGGCGCTGCGCGGGCTGCACCTGCACGACACGATGGGCCTCGGCATCGCCAACGCGCTGGCCGGGCTCGATGAAGGCATCCGCGATTTCGATGCCGCTCTCGCCGGGCTCGGCGGCTGCCCCTTCGCGCCCGGAGCGTCGGGCAACATCGTGACCGAGGATCTCGTGTTCATGCTGGAGAGCATGGGCTTCGCCACCGGAATCGACCTCGGCAAGCTGATCGCCGCGCGGCGCCTGCTGCACGAGGGGCTGCCGGCCGAGCCGATGCACGGCCAGATCGCGAAGGCGGGCATTCCGCGCACCTATCGCCAGGCGGCGTGAGGGGCGGAGCATGAGCGGCACACCGCTGGCGGGGCTGCGCGTCGTCGAGTTCGCGCATATGGTGATGGGGCCGACGACCGGGCTGATCCTCGGCGATCTCGGCGCCGACGTGGTCAAGATCGAGCCGATGCCGGACGGCGACAACACCCGCCGGCTCACCGGCTCGGGGATCGGCTTCTTCACCATGGCGAGCCGGAACAAGCGCAGCGTCATGCTCGACCTGAAATCGCCCGAAGGCCTGGCCGTCGCGCGGGACCTGGTGGCGAGGGCCGACGTGCTGACCGAGAATTTCCGCCCCGGCGCGCTGGAGCGGCTCGGCCTCGGCTATGAAGCCTGCGCGGCGCAGAATCCGAGGCTCGTCTACTGCTCGCTCAAGGGCTTCCTGCCGGGGCCGTACGAACACCGCACCGCGCTCGACGAAGTGGTGCAGATGATGGGCGGCCTCGCCTACATGACCGGGCCGATCGGCCAGCCGCTGCGCGCCGGCGCCTCGGTGATCGACATCATGGGCGGCAGCTACGGCGCCATCGCGGTGCTCGCCGCCCTCGCCGAGCGGGAGCGGACCGGGCGCGGCCAGCACGTCCAGTCCGGCCTGTTCGAGAGCGTCGCCATGCTGATGGCGCAGCACATGGCGCAGGCGGCCATCACCGGCACCGAGCCGGCGCCGATGAGCGCGCGGGACGTGGCCTGGCCGGTCTATGACATTTTCAACACGAAGGATGGCGAGCAGATCTTCATCGGCGTCGTCACCGACACGCAGTGGAAGGTGCTGTGCGCCGAGTTCGGGCTGGCCGCGCTGGCCGATGATCCGGCGCTGGCGACCCAGGCCGAGCGGCGGGCCGCGCGCCCGCGCACCCTGCCGGTCATCGCCGCCGCCTTCGCGCAGTTCAGCGCGGCCGAACTGGTCGCAAGCTGCGAGCGTCTCGGCCTGCCCTTCGCGCCGATCGCGAAGCCGGCGGACCTGTTCGCCGATCCGCATCTGAGGGAATCGGGCGGGCTGGTCGAGGTCAGCCTGCCGGATGGGCGGAAAATCGGCCTGCCGGGCCTGCCGATCAGCATGGACGGGGCGCGCAGCACGGCGCGGCGCGACGTGCCGGCGCCGGGGGCGGACACGCGGGACGTGCTGGCGGAGCTGGGCTATCCGGCCGCCGAGATCGACCGGCTGATCGAAACCGGCGCGGCCGGCTGATCCGGCGGATTTCAGCAAAGAGGAGCGAAAAAATGGCGAAGGTGGCGTTCATCGGGCTTGGGGTGATGGGCTATCCCATGGCGGGGCATCTGGCCGCCGGCGGGCATGAGGTGACGGTCTACAACCGCACCCATGCGAAGGCCGAGGCCTGGGCGAAGCAGCACAAGGGCACGGCCGCGCCGACCCCGCGCGAGGCGGCGGCGGGGGCCGATTTCGTGTTCTGCTGCGTCGGCAACGACGACGATCTCCGCTCGGTGACGATCGGGCCGGACGGCGCTTTCGCCGGCATGAAGGAGGGCGCGCTGTTCGTCGATCATACCACCGCCTCGGCCACGGTTGCGCGCGAGCTGGCGGCAGCCGCCGGCGGGCGCTTCGGCGTGATGGACGGGCCGGTGTCCGGCGGTCAGGCCGGGGCGGAGAACGGCAAGCTCACGGTGATGATGGGCGGCGAGGCGGCCGATTTCGAGCGGGCGAAGCCGGTGATCGGCTGCTACGGCGCCAATATCAGCCATATCGGCCCGCACGGGGCGGGGCAGCTCGCCAAGATGGTGAACCAGATCTGCATCGCCGGAATCGTCCAGGGCCTCGCCGAGGGGCTGCATTTCGCCGAGGCCGCCGGGCTCGACGCGGCGAAGGTGATCGGCGCCATCTCGAAAGGTGCCGCACAGAGCTGGCAGATGGAAAACCGCTGGAAGACGATGACGGAGAAGAAATTCGATTTCGGCTTCGCGGTGGACTGGATGCGCAAGGATCTCGGCATCTGCCTCGCCCAGGCGAAGGAAACCGGGGCGCGGCTGCCGCTCACCGCGCTGGTCGACCAGTTCTATGCCGATGTCCAGCAGATGGGCGGGCGGCGCTGGGACACCTCGTCGCTGATCGCGCGGTTCGGCGGCGTCTCAAAATAGGTTGTTGTTGATGCGCAGCACCTCGCGGCAATGCGGGGTGCTGGCCAGCGCGCCGCCATTGTTCTCGCAGCGGACCACCTCGCGCATCAGCGCGTGCGGGTTCTTGCGGTAATAGGCGGTGCGGCCGCCGCCGGCGCAGCCGGAGAGCGACGCGCAGGCGAGCAGCAGGAAGGCGAGGCGGCTGGCGTTGATACCAGGGTGGGTGGCGCGCATTCCTCGAAACCCTCCATTTGCTGTTCCGGACCGGAACCGTGCGAGACTTCATGATAATGTCACGACAGCGCCGCCGTCCGGCCATTTTCGTCGTGCCTTCTCAAGCTCCTGTCAACCATTCTGGAGATCCGACGTGATGAACATCTCGCGCAAGCATTTCGCAGCGATCCTCGGCGGCGCGCTCATCGCCGGCGGCCTTGCCGGCGGCGTCGCCCAGGCCGAGTATCAGGGTCACATGCTGCAGGCGCGCCGCGCCCTGCTCGCCGCGCGCCACCAGTTGCAGCTCGGCGACCATGACAAGGGCGGCCATCGCATCGCAGCGATCCGGGCGGTGAACGAGGCGCTGCGCCAGGTCGACATCGCCGTCCGCTACGACAATCACCACTGACCGTCCCGCTTCCGCCCGGCCGGGGCGCCCAGCGCGCCGCAACCCGGCCGGGATGTGGACCTTGCGGCCATCCGGCCGGGATGTGGAACTTGCGGCCATCCGGCCGGGATACATAACTTGCGGCCATCCGGCCAGGATGTGGAACTTGCGGCCATCCGGCCAGGATGTGGAACTTGCGGCCATCCGGCCGGGATACATAACTTGCGGCCATCCGGCCGGGATACATAACTTGCGGCCATCCGGCCGGGATACATAACTTGCGGCCATCCGGCCGCGGGCGTAAGGCTTTTGCTCATGAAAAACGCACTCGCACTGTTTCTCGGCGCCGCGATCGCCTTGCCGTTCGCCGTGCCTCAGGCGGCCCATGCCGCCGACCAGCCGAAGCCGCTGGGCACGTTCAAGGGTTGGACCGCGGCGACCTACGGAACCGGACCCGACATGGTCTGCTACGCCTTCGCCTCCTCGAAGCAGGCCAAGGGCGCGAAGACTCCGCCGGCCATGCTCACCGTGGCCGAGCGCGCGAAATTCCGCGACGAGATATCGCTCAGCCAGGGTGTCACCTACGCCAAGAACCAGGACGTGATGGTGAAGGTCGGCGGTGCGGCGCTGAAATTCTTCACCAAGGACAACATGGCCTACGCCCTCAAGGGGCCGGCGACGGTGAAGGCCTTCCTCGGCGGCGCCGCGGCCGTGGCGAGCACGGGCAAGGGTGCGAAGGCGGTGAGCGACACGTTCAGCCTCGACGGGTTCGGCGACGCCTACAAGGCGATCGTCAAGGCCTGCCCCCCGTCCGGGCACAAGTCGAAGTCCTGACCGGGTGACGGCGGTGACGCGCGCCGACGCGCCGGAGACCGACGGGCTGGACGAGGCGGCGCGGGCGCGCATCCTCGCCAAGGCCGCGCTGTTCGCTCCGCCCTCGAATGTGCTGGAGGACGGGCGGCGCGACCTCGTCGGCCTCGCGCGCGAGGAGCTCGCCGCGGCGATGGCCGAGATCGGCGAGCAGCCCTTCCGCGCCAAGCAGCTCTGGCACTGGATCTACCACCAGGGCGTGACCGATTTCGCCGCGATGGCGAACATCGCCAAACCCCTGCGCGCGAAGCTCGCCGCGCATTTCATCATCGGCCGGCCTGAAGTGGCGGCGGACCATCTCAGCGCCGACGAGACGCGCAAGATGCTGTTCCGCTTCCGCGACCACGAGGCGGTCGAGACCGTCTACATCCCCGATGTCACCGAGGATCGCGGCGCTGTGTGCTTGTCCTCGCAGGTCGGCTGCACCCTGTCCTGCCGGTTCTGCCACACCGGCACCCAACGGCTGACGCGCAACCTGTCGGCTGCCGAGATCGTCGGCCAGTTCATGGCGATGCGCGATGCCTATGGCGAATGGCCGAGCCCGAAGGGCGAGACGCCGCGGCTGCTCTCCACCATCGTGCTGATGGGCATGGGCGAGCCGCTCTACAATTACGAGAACGTCGCCAAGGCGATGAAGATCGTGATGGATGGCGAGGGCATCGGCCTGTCGCGCCGGCGGATCACGCTCTCGACCTCCGGCGTCGTGCCGATGATGGACCGGGCCGGGGCGGAACTCGGCGTCAATCTCGCCGTGTCGCTCCACGCGGTGACCGACGACGTGCGCGACGTGATCGTGCCGCTCAACCGCAAATACAACATCGCCGAGCTGATCGCCGCCTGCCGGCGCTATCCCGGCGCCTCCAACGCGCGGCGGATCACCTTCGAATACGTGATGCTCAAGGGCATCAACGACAGCGAGGCCGATGCCCGCCGCCTGGTCGAGCTGATCGACGGCATCCCGGCCAAGGTCAACCTGATCCCGTTCAACCCCTGGCCGGGCTCGACCTATGAAACCTCCAGCGGCAACGCAATCCGCCGCTTCGCCAACATCGTGATGGATGCCGGCTATGCCGCCCCGGTGCGCACGCCGCGCGGGCAGGACATCCTCGCCGCCTGCGGGCAGCTCAAGTCGAAGGTTGACGGCGGCGCGAGCGCGGCGTGACGGCGTCGTCGCGATGACGGGGCGGGTGGCGCTGGTCTCCGGCGGCGGGCGCGGCATCGGGGCTGCGATCGGCGCGCATCTCGCTGTGCTTGGCTGGCGCGTGATCGCCGCCGATCGCGATATCGAGGGGCTGACGCCGCCCGACGGGGTAAGGCTGCTCCAGTGCGACGTCGCCCGCGAGGCGGATGTCGCCCGGCTGATCGAGGACGTCGCGGCGCAGGAAGGCCGGCTCGACGGGCTGGTCTGCAATGCCGGGTTCATGATCCGCAAGCCGATCGGCGCGCTCAGCCTCGTCGAATGGCGCGCGGTGATCGACACCCACCTGACCAGCATCTTTCTCCTCGTGCGCGGGGCGGAGGCGATGCTGCGCGCGGCGAAGGGCGCCATCGTCACCATCGCCTCGACGCGGGCGCACATGTCCGAACCGGACACCGAGAGCTACGCCGCGGCCAAGGGCGGGATCGTGGCGCTCAGCCATGCGCTTGCCGTCTCGCTCGGGCCCGATATGCGGGTGAACTGCATCAGCCCCGGCTGGATCGATACCGGGAAATACCCGATCTCCCCGTCCGACCATGCGCAGCACCCGTCCGGGCGCGTCGGCACCGTGGCGGATATCGCGGCGCTGGCCGCCTTCCTGCTCGGGAAGGAGTCCGGGTTCTGCACCGGTGCGGAGTTCGTCGTCGATGGCGGCATGACCCGGAAAATGATCTACGCCGAATAGCTCGCCCGCCCGGCGCTTGACCCGGACGCCGGATTTGGCGATATAGCCGGCAACGCCGCGCCGTGGCACCCATGGCGCGGGACGTGTTTTTTTGTTCCGTCTCCGCTTCTGGCCGGCGCGCCGGCTTTCTGGATCGAGGTTTTCGTCATGACCCGTCGCTGCGACATCACCGGCAAGAGCGTGCTCTCCGGCAACAATGTGAGCCACGCGAACAACAAGTCGCGCCGCCGGTTCCTGCCGAACCTGCAGGACAGCTCGCTGCAGTCCGACGCGCTTGGCCATTCGGTCAAGCTGCGCGTCACCCCGCGCGGCCTCGCGACGATCGAGCAGAAGGGCGGTCTGGACGCGTTCCTGCTCGACACGCCGAACCGCAAGCTGACCGACGAGGCCCGCACCCTGAAGCGCCGCGTGGCGAAGGCTGCGGCACGGCGCGAGGCGAAATCGGCCTGACAGGCTGCTCATCCATATTCCGGCCGCATGAAAACCCGCCGGTAACGGCGGGTTTATCGTTTGTTTATCTGGCGATTGCAGAGTTCGGTTGCGGCGCGGCGTGAACATACGGTACACTCCGAGTCGTGGTGGCGGTGCGCCGGGCCCATCCCGGCGGCGCATCAGTCTCGGCTCCAGTATTCAAGGAGGAGATCCTCAATGACCTCCCTCGCCTCCGAATCCCCCGAAACCATTGGCAATCCGCTGGATATCGTCGAACAGGTCGTTGCCGCCAATGACTGGGTGTTCGACCGCCGCAGCGATAGCGAGATTGCCGCCGAGGCACCTGGCCGCTGGTGCGATTATGGCCTCTATTTCTCCTGGTCGCACGAAATCTCGGTCATGCACTTCTCCTGCACCTTCGATCTGAAGGCGCCGGAACGCCGCCGCAGCGCGCTGTACGAGCTGCTGGCCCGGGCCAACGAGAAGCTCTGGATCGGCCATTTCGGCATGGATCATGACGACGGCATGCCGATCTTCCGCCATTCCGTGCTGCTGCGCGGTGCCGGCGGCGCTTCGGCCGAGAGTGTCGAGGACATGGTCGATATCGCGGTGTCCGAGTGCGAGCGCTTCTTCCCGGCCTTCCAGTTCGTGCTGTGGGGCGGCAAATCGCCGGACGAGGCGCTGGCTGCGGCCATGCTGGAGTGCGCGGGCGAGGCATGACCGACGCGGCATTGCCGGATCTGCTGCTCCTCGGCGGCGGCAAGATGGGGTCTGCCATGCTCGCCGGCTGGCGCGAGCGCGGCATCTCGCGCGTCGTCGTCGTCGATCCGGGCGCCGAGGCACAGGCGCTGGCCGGTGATGGTGTGGAGGTCGTCGACTCTCCCGCCGAGATTCCGGACGGGTTCGCGCCGCAAGCGGTGATCCTCGCGGTCAAGCCGCAAATGGCGGGCGCCGCGGTGGACGGGCTGGCGCGGTTCGCCGGCGGGGCGGTCATCGTCTCGATCATGGCGGGACTCACGATCGGCTGGCTGCAGGCAAAATTCCCCGGCGGCGCCATCGTGCGCGCCATGCCGAACACCCCGGCCGCGGTGCGCCAGGGCATCACCGTGGCGGTCGCCGGCCCGGGTGTCGCGCCCGCGCGGCGCACCCTCGCCGAGACGCTGCTCGGCGCGGTCGGCCAGGTCGCGATGGTTGACGACGAGGCGCTGCTCGATCCGGTCACCGCGGTGTCCGGCGGCGGCCCGGCTTATGTGTTCCTGCTGGTCGAACTGCTGGAGGCCGCCGCTCTCGACCAGGGGATTCCACCCGATCTCGCGCGGGTTCTGGCCCGGCAGACGGTGATCGGCTCGGCCGCCCTGCTCGCGGCGAGCGACCAGCCGGCGGACGCGCTGCGCCGCGCCGTCACCAGCCCGAAGGGCACGACCGAACGGGCGCTTGCCGTTCTGATGAACGACACGGCCTGGCCCGCGGCAATGCGGCAGGCGATCGCCGCGGCAACGGCGCGGTCGCGGGAACTTGCGGCCGGCTGATCCGCGTCCCGCAGCGCCGCGACGCAAAAAATGTCGTTCCGTTCTGCCAGATTAACGATCCCATAATCTTTCACGCCTAGGGTTCCGAGAGCTGAGGCCAAGACGCACCGGCCCATTGCCGATGCGTCGCCAGCCCAGCCGCTTCGGATGGCGCGCGATCACCCTCGCTGCCGGATCTCCGAAGTCCGTCGCCGATTTGCGGAGGGTATCCTGAGTGGGACCATGTGGCGTGACCGTTCCTGACCGTATTGATCGCAAGGATCGCCGGTATTGGCCGCCCTGCCCCTGCCCCCGCGGCTCGCGGCAGGCCGGCGCGCCGTGGCGTGTCCGCCTCCGTGCGCGGAAGCTTTCCCTGGAGCATCCCAACCATGACTGACATCGCGGATTCGTTCGCCCTCGATCCCGTTCTCGACCTCAAGGCGGCAACCCCTCTGGCGCAAGGGTTGCTCGCCAGGCGCGGCGCTGAATTGCGGATCGATGGCGCGCTGGTCGAGCGGCTGGGTGGCCAATGCCTGCAGGTCCTGCTTTCGGCCCGGTCCACCTGGGAGGCGGATGGCCATGCGTTCGTGATGGAACGCATGTCCGACCAGATGGTCGCAGCACTCGAATTGTTCGGTGTCGGGCCGGCCGCATTTCAATTTCAGAAGGATATAGCCGCGTGACCAAGACCATTCTCACCGTGGATGATTCGCGCACCATGCGTGACATGCTGCGCATGTCGCTGGTCGAGGCGGGATATCGGGTGGTGCAGGCCGAAGACGGCGTGCACGGTCTCGAAGTGCTGCAGGTCGAGACGCCGGACGTCATCGTGACCGATATCAACATGCCGCGGCTCGATGGTTTCGGGTTCATCGAGGCGGTGCGCAAGGATGCCTCGTGGCGCACCACGCCGGTGCTGGTGCTGACCACAGAGGTCGATCCCGAAAAGAAGGGGCGCGCGAAGGCTGCCGGTGCGACGGGCTGGATCGTCAAGCCCTTCGATCCGGTCAAGCTGGTCGATGCGATCCGGCGCGTCGCGGCATGATGGGAGTCTGACTGATGGATCCGATGGCGGAGATCCGCGAAACATTCTTCCAGGAATGCGAAGAGCAGCTCGGCGAACTTGAATCCGGCCTGATGCGGATGGAAACCGGGCAGACCGATTCCGAGACGGTGAATGCCGTCTTCCGTGCCGTCCACTCGATCAAGGGCGGCGCGGGCGCGTTCGGTCTGGAAGACCTCGTGCATTTCGCACATGTTTTCGAGACGGTTCTCGACCTGATCCGCTCGGGGCGGCTGGAGCCGTCGCCGGAGGCGATGCGTGTCATGCTCCGCGCGTCCGACGCGCTGGCCGATCTGGTGCGCGCGGCGCGCGATGGCAGCGCGACCGATCCTGCGCGGATCGCCGCGATCGTAGCCGAACTGCGGCAACTGACCGGTGAGGGCGACGCGGGCGAAGCCGAGGACGACGATTTCGCCGATATCGCCTTTGCGGCGGTGCCGGTCACGCTCGAAAGCGAGGATGCGCCGCCGCCGCCGCCGCCCGGCTGGGTCATCCGTTTCAAGCCTCTTGCCGATCTCTACGCCAAGGCCAACGAGGCCGGGTTGCTGCTGCGCGAGCTCGGGCGCCTCGGCCCCATGCGAGTGACGGTCGATGCCGAGACCCTGCCGGATCTTGCCGCGCTCGATCCGGAGGGCGCCTACCTCACCTGGACGATCGTGCTGGAGGCCGACTGCACGGAAGACATGATCCGTGCCGTCTTCGAGTTCGTCGAGGACGATTGCGAAATCCAGATCGAACGGGACCAGCCCGAGGCGCGGGAGCCCGCGCCGAGTGCGGCCGCGAATTCCGGGCAACCTTCGGACGATGAGATCCTCGCCTTGCTGCGCAACGCCGCGGCAAGCGTGGAGGCGCCGGCTGCCCCCGAGCCCGTGCCCATGCCGGAGCCCGAGTCCAGGCCGCAGCCCGGGATCGTGGCGGTCGCACCGCCAGCACCGCCGGCCGAGCCCGAACCCGTCTCGACGGTGACCGAGACGCCGGCCGCGCGCAACGACGCTGCGCAGGGCGTTGGTGCCACGATCCGCGTCGATCTGGACCGGGTGGACCGGCTGATCGATCTGGTCGGCGAGCTTGTGATCAACGAGGCGATGCTCTCGCAGCGTGTGTTCGAGGCCGGGCTGGCTCGCGCCTCCGCCGTCATGACGGCGCTGGACGAGCTTGAGCAGCTGACGCGCGAAATCCAGGACAGCGTGATGGCGATCCGCGCGCAGCCCGTACGTTCGGTGTTCCAGCGCATGCCGCGCCTCGTGCGCGAGGTCGCGACGATGACCGGCAAGCAGGTCCGCCTGCTGACCGATGGCGAGACGACCGAGGTCGACAAGACGGTGATCGAGCGGATTGTCGATCCGCTCACCCACATGATCCGCAACGCCATCGATCACGGTCTCGAATCGACCGAGGCGCGGCTTGCGGCCGGGAAGCCGGCCGAGGGCGTGGTGAAGCTGACCGCGCTGCACCGTTCGGGCCGGATCGTCATCGAGGTCGAGGATGACGGCGCGGGCATCAACCGCGAGCGGGTGCGGGCGAAGGCGGTCGAGAAGGGACTTGTCTCTCCCGACGCCCAGCTGACCGACGAGGAGATCGACAATCTGATCTTCATGCCGGGTTTTTCCACGGCAAGCGAGATTTCCGACATCTCGGGGCGCGGCGTCGGCATGGACGTTGTGCGCCGGTCGGTGCAGGCGCTGGGCGGGCGGATTTCCATTGCCTCCCGGCCGGGCAAGGGCTCGACCTTTACCCTCAGCCTGCCGCTCACCCTCGCCGTGCTGGATGGGATGGTCGTCAGCGTCGACGGCCACACGCTGATCGTGCCGCTTAGCGCCATCGTCGAGACGCTGCAGCCGCGCAGCGAGCAGGTGCATACGCTCGGCGTCGATGTCCGGGTGCTGGCCATGCGCGGGGGCTATATCCCGCTGGTCGATGTCGGCGCCGCGCTCGGCTATCGCGACATGCCGGTGGAGCCGGAGAAGAGCGTGGCGCTGCTTGTCGAGGGCGAGGGGGGCGTGCGCGCCGTTCTCGTGGTCGATGGCATCCAGGGCCAGCGGCAGGTCGTGATCAAGAGCCTCGAGGCGAATTACCGGGCGGTGCCCGGGATCGCTGCGGCCACCGTGATGGGCGATGGGCGGGTCGCCCTCATCCTTGATGTGGACGCGATCGTGTCCGTGACGCGGAGCGACAATCTGCGGGTCGACGCATCTCGTGTCGAGCCGATCCTCATGTCAGCGAGTTGAACGATGAATGAAGTCATGACCAGCGGGTCCGGGGCCCGCGAACTGATCGCCTTCCGGGTCGGCGTTCAGGAATTCTGTGTCGACATCATGGCCGTGCGTGAAATCCGCGGCTGGACGGCGGCCACGGTCCTGCCGCAGTCGCCGGGATATATCTGCGGCGTGATCAACCTTCGTGGCGCCGTGCTGCCGATCGTCGATTTCGCGGTCAGGCTCGGCTTGCCCCGCTCGGAGCCGACCGCGCGGCACGTCATCATTGTCGTGCAGATCGACCGCCAGATGGTCGGCCTGCTGGTGGATGCCGTGTCCGACATCCTGACGATGAACGACAATGCGATCCAGCCGACGCCGGACGTGGCCTCTGATGTGGTCAAGAGTTTCGTGCGCGGGCTGATGCCGGTGGACGGACGGATGATCAGCCTGATCTCGCTCGATCATGTTCTCCCGGCGGTGGAACGGGAAGCCGCATGAGCCTGCGGCCCCGACCGCGGCGGGATAATGAGGGCCTCATCGAAGGTGCGGAATATGTCCTCACGCGCGAGGATTTTCGCACCATCGCCCGGATCATGCACGAGGAAGCCGGCATCGCGCTGCCCGAGGCCAAGGCAACTCTCGTCTATTCGAGACTGGCGAAGCGCATCCGGACGCTTGGGCTGGAAAGCTTCGCCGAATATTGCGAACTTGTCGAAAGCAAGGCGGGGAGCGCCGAGCGACAGGAAATGCTCGGCGCGCTGACCACGAATGTCACGCGGTTTTTCCGCGAGCCGCATCATTTCGACCACCTGCGTACCCGCATCCTGCCGCCGCTCCTGGCCCAGGCGCGCAGCGGCGGACGGGTGCGGCTGTGGTCGGCTGCCTGCTCCAGCGGGCAGGAACCCTATTCGATCGCGCTCACCGTGCTGGGCCTGCTGCCTGAGGCGCCGCGCTACGACATCCGGATTCTCGCCACCGATATCGATCGCACGATGCTCGCGACCGGCCGGGCCGGGTTGTATGACGCCGGCGAGATTGCCGCAGTGCCGCCGGACCTGCGCGAGCGCTGGTTCGAGCCGGCCAACAACAATTCGCCCAAGTTCCGGATCGCGGAGGCCGCCCGGTCGCTGGTGGCGTTCCGCTCGCTGAATCTGATCGGCAACTGGCCCATGCGCGGCCGGTTCAATGCGGTGTTCTGCCGCAATGTTGCAATTTATTTCGATGATGAAACACAAAAGCAGGTCTGGGCCCGCATGGTGCCGCTGCTCGAGGAGGGCGGCGCGCTCTATATCGGCCACTCGGAACGCGTGAGCGGGCCGGCCGAGGCGTCACTCCGGAGCGACGGGATCACCACCTACCGGCTCATGGCGCCCCGGGGGACGAAAGGATGACGGTACGTGTTCTGATCGTGGATGATTCTGCGACGATGCGCGGCGTCATCGCCGCCTCGCTCCGGCGCGACCCTGAGATCGAGATCGTCGGAGAAGCCGGTGACCCTTACGAGGCCCGCAGCGCCATCAAGGAACTCAATCCTGACGTGATCACCCTTGATGTCGAGATGCCGAATATGAACGGTCTCGATTTTCTGGAAAAAATCATGCGGCTGCGGCCGACGCCGGTGATCATGGTTTCCAGCCTTACCTCCGAAGGCGCCCGGGCAACGCTGCAGGCCCTGGAAATCGGCGCGTTCGATTGCGTGCCGAAGCCGTCTCTCGGTGACCGTCATGAATTCGACCTGCTGGGCGAAAAGATCAAGGCGGCGGCGAAGACCAGGCTGCGGATGCGACCGCGGGAAGCGACCGTGGCCCGGCCGGTCTCGGCCGCCCCGTCCGGCAATTTCCGGCCGGATGGGCGGGTAATCGCGATCGGGGCCTCCACCGGAGGTGTCGAGGCGCTGATCGAGGTGCTGTCGCGCTTTCCGGCCAATTGCCCGCCGACCCTGGTGGTGCAGCACATGCCGCCGGCCTTTACCCGCAGCTTTGCCGATCGTTTGAACAGGCTCTGTGCACCGGCGGTGATGGAGGCCCAGAACGGCGTCGCGGTTCAGCCGGGCCATGTCTACGTCGCGCCCGGCGACGCGCATCTCGAACTGGCCGGCACGATGAACAACGGCCGTCTGCACTGTCGCCTGCACGATGGCGAGCGCGTCAGCGGGCATCGGCCATCGGTCGACGTGTTGTTCACATCCTTCGCCCGGATCGCGCGCGGGCGCGGATACGGAGTGATCCTGACCGGTATGGGGCGCGACGGCGCCGAGGGCCTGGCCGCGATGCGCGAGACCGGCGCCGAGACGATTGGTCAGGATGAGGGAACCTCGATCGTCTACGGCATGCCGAAAGCCGCTTTCGAAACCGGTGCCGTGGTCCGCCAGCTACCGCTGCCCGCGATCGCCGATCACGTCATCAAAAGCACCAACGCCATCTCCATGACCCGGGAGCCAAACTGATGCCTGTTGCCAGCTCGTTGAGCATACTTATCGTCGACGACCAGCAGACGATACGCAGCCTCGCGCGGGTTGGGTTCGAAGCTCTCGGAATCGGCGAGGTGATCGAGGCCGAGGACGGCGAGGAAGCGCTCAAGCTGCTCCTGACCCGCAAGACTCCGATCCATCTCGTGATCTCTGACTACAACATGCCCAAGTTCAACGGCCTCAGCCTGTTGCGGGCGATCCGCGCGCACGGGCCAATCAGCAAGACCGCGTTCATCATGCTGACCGGCCGGGCCGACAAGCAGATGGTGATGAGTGCCGTCGAGCATGGCGTGAACAACTACCTCGTCAAACCCTTCACTACCGAGGGGCTGAAGGAAAAGATCGAAGCCGTGCTCGGAACGCTGACGTGACGCTTGCAGCCCCACCCTCGCTGGACCAGGCTCGCCGGATCAATATCGTGCAGGGCGAATACCGGGTCGAGCGCGACCCCGATGTCGTGCTGTGTACCATTCTCGGCTCCTGTGTCGCCGCCTGCCTGTGGGATCCGGCAGCGGCGATCGGCGGCATGAATCATTTCCTGCTCCCCGGCGAATCTTCCGTCCGCTCCGGCGGCGGGGCGGCCCAGCGCTACGGCGCCTATTCGATGGAGTTGCTGATCAACGACCTGCTCCGGCATGGCGCGCGTCGGGAGCGGCTCAAGGCGAAGCTGTTCGGCGGCGCCTGCCTGGTGAAGGGACTGACGGATATCGGCCGTCTGAATGCCGAGTTCGCGGAGCGGTTCCTGAACGCTGAAAGCATCGAGATCGTCGGCGGCAGCCTGCGCGGCGAGCGCGGTCGGCGCATCCAATTCTCGCCCGCCACCGGGCGCGCCCGACAGACATTGCTGGCGGCAGATCAGCCTGCCGTGCTGCGCGCCGAGCCCGATCTGCGCACCCTCAAGGCGCCGCCGCCGAGCGGCGCGGTCGAACTGTTCTGAACGGATATCTGCCATGGCCGCCTACCGGACACCCCAGGATTCCACCGAAGGCAGGCTCGGAGCCATGTCTTCCAGCATGACCATGAACGAGCTGTTCGGGATCATCGAGGCAGAACTCGTCGATCTCGGTGCCTATGCGCTGCGGATGCAGGAAGTGCTGAGCCCAGCCCTCGTCGCCTCGCCGCAGAGCAGTCTCTACCGGCAGGAAGCGCAGATGCTCGACATCCTGACCCAGCGATTGCAGGGGCTTCAGACATTCATGGAACATCTGCGGCTCGCCCTGCCGGACGGCTGGTCGATCGATCCGGGGCGGGCGGCGCGCGCCGTTGTCGTTGGCGCCCTGGCCGAACGCCTCAGCGGCGTCAAGGAGCCAACCGCCGCGACCGCTTCGGGAGAACTCGAACTTTTCTAGAGCATCATCCGACCAGATGGAGTCATCTGATCGGATAAAGATGCTAAAATTATCAATATGATACAGCACGACATCCGATCCGACAGGATCGGAAAGTACTCTGGAGCATAAAACGACCGGATCTGACCGGCCGATCGGTCAAAAGGGGCAGGATTGCCAGATCGACGACGCTTCCTACCCAGCCTGACAGAATTGGACATTGATCATGCCAGAGATCAAGACTTGGCAAATATTTGATTTCATCATTTTGCAAAATCGTGTTTGCTCCGGTCGCAGCGCCGGATTCGCCTGCCTTTTCTCTTTGGCAGGAAGCCGAGCCGGCGCCACGCGCAGACCAGGCGGGAACAAGCATGGGCGCGCGTTGCGGCGACAAGGTCCGTGGCGGGGAAGGAGACGGTGGTGAGGATGACGGATCAGTCTGACGACGTCGCAGCGCGCGTCGCAATGATCTTCGCCCGCCTGTTCCCCGACCTGTCGCCGAACGAAATTCCGGCCGCATCGATGACTTCGGTGCGGGACTGGGATTCGATCGCGACGCTCAGCCTCATCGTGGAGGCGGAAGAGGAATTCGGCATCACCATCGGCCTCGACAGTGCCGATGTGGTCGAAAGTTTCGACGACCTTTGCGGGGTCGTCGTCCGCAGCCGTCGCATCAGCTTCGAGGACATACCGCCCCGGCATCTGCGCCACTAGAGCATCTTTATCAATATGATAGAGCACGACATCCGATCCCGGCCACCTGATCGGATGATGCTCAAGCCGTGGGGCGGAGGTTCAGATCGGCTTGCCCTCGCTGCTGGCCCAGGCGGCCATCAGCGCGTTGCTCTTCCGGCTCTTGTCCAACACCTTGTGCGCCGTCTCCGCACCCGCAACCGGCAGGCCTGCCGGGTCGAGCAGGCCGAGCTGCACCAGGACCGACGCCTGGTCCCAATAGATATGCTCGTGAACCAGCTTGTCGCCCTCGAATTGCACGATCGCAACAAGCGGGATTTCGACACGCCGGAAGGTGGGCGGAATGCCGGGCACCATCCAGTCGATCTCGGACGTATGGGTGAAGCGGAAGATCATCTCGTCGACGATGCTGCTGGCCCCCACGGTGCGGCTGACCGGCACCATTTCCGTATCCGGCGGATTGGCTCCGATGAAATGATATTTGTAGAACCGCTTGAGCTGGTCATGGCCGACACCGCCGGTCATCGTCGGGATGTGGTTGACGTAAGGGGCGGCAACCATCGTCGCCATTGTCGCATCGACATCGCGGGTCTCGAATTCGTAGCGGCAATGCGCTTCCCAGAGCGCTTCCAGATCGTGTTGCGACATGATTCGTCCCTCCCTGTGGTCATCGCGGGCCGGCGCGCTGGCGCTCTCGCCCCGGCGGGATCATCCGCCTTCGTCCGATCGAGGGCAAGGCCGGCAAACCGTCTGCCGGGTGTGCTGCCGCGCGCTGGTCAAGCGGGGTAGCACCGGTCTAAGCTTCATGAATGAAACATTGCACCTGTCCTGAAACCGCGAGGCGGGCAACTGGCCCGGCGATGACGTGCCGTTCCTGACCGAGGCCGAGCCGCGGCGCGGCATAGCCCATGACATATTGCCGGGAATCCGGCGGGTCGTGGCGCGAAACCCTGGCGTCATGACCTATCATGGCACCAATACCTGGCTGATCGAGGCGGCAGACGGCCTGACGGTGCTCGATCCCGGGCCGGACGACCCGACCCATGTGGGCGATGTGGTCGAGGCGGCGGCGGGGGTGCCGATCCGGCGGATCGTGCTCTCGCACACCCATCGCGACCATCTGGGCGCCACTGCCGGCCTGCAATCGGCCACGGGTGCTGCCACATACGGGTTTCACCGGCCGGCGACGAAGCTGTTCCAGCCCGACCACCCGATCGGGGAGGGCGATGTTGTCGCCGGTCTGACCGCGCTGCACACGCCGGGCCATGCGAGCGACCATCTCGCCTTCGCCTATCAGGTGCCGGAGGTCGGCGAGATCCTGTTCAGCGCGGATCACGTGATGTCGTGGTCATCCTCGATCGTCAATCCGCCGGATGGCGACATGAAAGCCTATTACGACAGTCTGGAGCGCCTGCTCGGGCGGTCGGACGTGCTGTACCTGCCGGGTCATGGCCCGGTGCTGGAGCAGCCGCGAGACCTGGTGCGGGAGATGCTGGCGCATCGGCGGAAGCGCGAAACCGCCATCCTGGAAGCCTTGCGGGCCGGGCCCGCGACGGTGACCGATATCGCCGCCCGGCTCTATGCCAAGCAGGACCCGATGTTGAAAATCGCCGCGGAGCGCAACGTGCTTGCCCATCTGCTCAAGCTGCAGGCGGAAGCGCGAGCTGAGGAGCATGGCGAGATATGGCGGGCGGCCGCCTGAAACACTGAACACCGCCATTGAAACACCGCCATTGAAACCCCCGGCATCCAGCGATGCCGGGGGGATCTGAAATCAGGCGATGGTGCGGTCGGCCAGGGCCTGGCGCTGTTCGGCGCGCTGTTCCGCGACCTGCGCCTTCATCGATTTCTGCAGCTTCTCGAAGGCGCGAACCTCGATCTGCCGCACCCGCTCGCGCGAGATGTTGTATTGCTGCGAGAGATCCTCGAGCGTCGTCGGGTCGTCCTTGAGGCGGCGCTGGATGAGGATGTGCCGCTCGCGGTCGTTCAGCGTCTTGAGGGCGGTGGCGAGCAGCGCGCGGCGGCCCGTCATTTCCTCGTGATCGCCGATCGCCTCTTCCTGGCTGTCCGCATCATCGACCAGCCAGTCCTGCCACTCGCCCTCGCCATCCATGCGGATCGGTGCATTGAGGCTGTGGTCGGGCGCGGTCAGGCGGCGGTTCATGCTCACCACGTCCTGCTCGGGCACGCCGAGCACGCGGGCGATCTTCTCCACCTGTTCGGGCTGCATGTCGCCATCTTCGATGGCCTGCATCTGCCCCTTGAGCCGGCGCAGGTTGAAGAACAGCTTCTTCTGCGCCGCCGTGGTGCCCATCTTCACCAGCGACCAGGAATGCAGGATGTATTCCTGGATCGCGGCGCGGATCCACCACATCGCATAGGTGGCGAGGCGGAAGCCGCGTTCCGGGTCGAACCGCTTGACCGCCTGCATCATCCCGACATTGCCTTCGGAAATCAGCTCGCCCACCGGCAGCCCGTAGCCGCGATAGCCCATGGCGATCTTGGCCACGAGGCGCAGATGCGACGTCACCAGCTTGTGTGCGGCGGTCTGGTCGTTGTTGTCGCGCCAGGCGCGGGCAAGCCGGTCTTCCTCCTCCGGAGAAAGCATCGGAAACTTGCGGATTTCCTGCAGATACCGGGCGAGGTTGCCTTCGCTCGGGGCCATTGTACTGACGCCAGAGGCCATTGGTAGCTCCTTTCGTCTATCTCTACGGAGCCGGCAGACAAATGGATGCGGAGAATCCGAACCCTCGTGATGCCAGCCCCATTCCAGCGGAGTATATATTCAGGTCAGCGATCTTGCCTTGTCACGCTCCCGCGAGAACCCCTGAAAAGGCAGTAACCAGCAGGACAGACCGCCAAACCCCAACTCCGGCTTTGACTGTGGCTTGTGTACTACGCCTCAGGGTTGCATGTCAACAAAAAGGACTATTCAAGTCCAGTATTGCAGTCATACCGGATAGGTCATACCCGCAAGATGTGACAGCAATGTTGCAAGATCTGCCGGCGGCGCGGTCTCGAAGCGCAGCGCGGCGCCACTGCGCGGGTGGGTAAAGCCTAGGATTGTGGCGTGCAGCGCCTGGCGCGGAAAGTCGAGAAGGCTGTCGCGCTGCGGTTGCCGGATATGGCTTGCGGCGGCCGGGCGACGGCGGAGATAGACCGGATCGCCGACCAGCGGGTGGCCGCGGCTGGCGAGATGCACGCGGATCTGGTGGGTCCGGCCGGTGGCGAGGCGGCAGGCGAGCAGCGTGGCACCGAGGCCGAAGCGTTGCAGCGTGCGATAGCGTGTCAGCGCCGGCTTGCCCCCGCGCGTGACGATGGCCATGCGCTTGCGGTCGCGTGGATCGCGCCCGATCGCCCCCTCGATCTCGCCTTCGGCCGGTTGCGGCGCGCCCCAGCACAGCGCCAGATATTCGCGCTCGATCTCCCGCGCCGCAAAGGCGGCGGAGAGGGCGTGGTGCGCGAGTTCGGTCTTGGCGGCGACCATGAGGCCGGACGTATCCTTGTCGAGCCGATGGACGATTCCCGGCCGCCGCTCGCCGCCGATGCCCGCGAGACTGTCGCCGCAATGGGCGATCAGCGCGTTGACCAGCGTGCCGTCCGGATTGCCGGGCGCGGGATGAACGACGAGGCCGGCGGGCTTGTCGATCACGATCAGGTCGTCATCTTCATGCAGGATCGCGAGGTCGATCGCCTGCCCCTCCGGGGTTGCCGGCGCGGCTGGCGGCAGGGCGAGGGCATAGGCGGCGCCGGGCCGCACCGCGGCCGAGGGGATGGTGAGTGTCGCACCGTCGCAGGTCACGGCACCGGCCTCGATCAGCGCTTTCAGCCGCGAGCGCGACATGTCCCCGAGGCGGGCGGCCAGAAACCGGTCGAGCCGTTCGCCGCGATCGGCGTCGGTGGCGTGGAACGGCTCGCCCCCGTAGGATGGCGTATCCGCCGGCGGGCTGCCGGCGGGTGGAAGGTCTTGAGCGGCTGCGTCGATTTCGGAGTTCACGAATGCAGGATACACCAATCCGGCCACGGCCGGCACGCGAGGCTGGCCCGCAGAATCTGCGGGGGCTGAAAGCCCTCGTGATCGGGCTCGGCATATTGATCGTGCTGGGCACCGCGCTGGTCATCGGGGTCGTGGTGAAGCGGCTGATCGCGCCGGGCCCCGCGGCCGCCCCAGCGGCCGCTGCTGTTTCGGCCGCCCCGGCGGCGGGCGCTGCGGCCGGGCCGGCGCGGCCCTTCTCCGTGGTCCTGCCCGGCGGGGCGGGCGCGCAGGTCACCGGCCTTGCCGCGGCGGATGGGCTCGTGGCCGTGCTGCTGCGCAACGGCCAAGGCAGCGAGATCGTGTTCATCGACCCGCGGAACGGCCGGGTCGCCGGCACCGCCGCCACAGCGCACTGAACCGCCGATGCAGCGCAAGGCAGACCTGCCAAGCAAGATCTGCGAGGCCTGTGGCCGGCCCTTCGCCTGGCGGCGCAAATGGGCGCGCAGCTGGGAGACGGTCAAATTCTGTTCCGACGCCTGCCGCAGCGGCCGGCGCGAGGCGGCGCGGGCCCGGCAGCGCCCCGCCGGAAAACCGCATGGCGGCGCTTGATGAAGCGCGCGAACTCGATTATCTAGCGGCCACGGCGTCCCGTTCGTCTAGAGGCCTAGGACACTGCCCTTTCACGGCGGCAACACCGGTTCGAATCCGGTACGGGATACCATGCAAAGATTGGCATGGTCGTCGTTTTTCGTTTCTTTCTTCGCCACATACGGCATGCGCACGGCATAAGCCCTGCCAGCGTGGCCATGATGCTCGGCCGCGCTCAGTGCGCTGCCAGCAATTCCTTCAGCGCGTCATCGACCTGCGGTGCAAAGGTCGGCTCAAGCGCAAACAGACCGGCATGGCCGAACCTGGTGGCGATCACCCTGAACGCGGCGCCTGGCGTCAGCTTCGCATCTTCCTCGCAATCGGCCGGCGGGAAGAAGATGTCGGAACTCAGCGCGAGCACCGTGGTCCTTGCCCGGATTCGCCCGAGTGCAGCGGCGAGATCGCCATTGGCATGACGGCTCGCGTCCCCGCGCTGCCATTTTCGCGCCATCAGGATCAGGTTGTTCGGGTCCATCGGCAGGAAGTAGGCGTTCAGAAACCCGACGAAGAAATCGTCGAGCGAGGAAAAGCCGAGGTCGCGCCAGAGTTCGAGGCGATAGAACTCCTGGCACAACCCGGTCAGCGCGAATGCCCGCGCGTGGCGGATCAGGCCGGCCCGCACATCGCCCGCATGCGCATAATGGCCATCGCGGAAGGCCGGGTCTGACGTCAGCGCGTCGATGAAACTCTGCCCGATCAGCGTGCAATGCGGCTTGTTCTTCGCCGTGCCGGCAATCGGCGCGGCTCGCCTGACGAAGTCGGGATAGCGCACGGCCCACTCATAGGTCTGCTGCGCGCCCATCGACGCGCCGACGACCAGTTGCAACGCTTCAAGGCCGAATTTTTCGGTAACGAGACGGTGCTGTGCGACGACGTCGTCGCCGATGCGCACGCTCGGGAAATCGGGCCCGTGAAACGCCCCCTCGGTGTTGTGCGGCGACGAGGACAGGCCGTTCCCGATTTGATTGGCGATGATGATGAAATAGCGCTCCGGATCGAGCGCCCGGCCGGGCCCGACCAGCGTCTGCTCCATGATCTTGCTGGTGCCCGAATACCATGTCGGGATCAGGATCGCGTTGTCCCTGGCCGGCGACAGGCGGCCATGCGTCGCGAAAGCGAGCTTGGCGCCGCGAATGGTGCCGCCATCCTCGAGCACGAAATCCCCGAGATCGAACATCTCGAAGGGGCCATGCAGGTCCTGTCCGTAATACGCGCTCATTCGTGCCTCCCCATCCGATCGTGCGAGAGCGGCGCCATCGACATGACGCGGGCCGCCACTTGAAAAGTGTTGCGGAGTTTGGCCCCGGCAACAACATCGGCCGCCGCGGCGGCGGTCATGGTTGTTGCATTTTCGAACACTGGCCGCGGCAGCGACTGGCGCGGGGCGAAAGCGGCGCTTTCCGCCCCGATATCGTCGTGTTACGGCTGACAACCAATAATGAACAGTTGTCCGGCGTCCGTCCCCGCCAGAGATCGCCTGCGAACGCGACGGCGGCGCCGAGGACGGCGCGGGGCTCGCTGCCAGCAAGATCCATCAAGGGAGGAACCAGAATGAGTGCAGATTTCAAAACCGCGGCCGATGCCATTCTCAACGGTGTCGTCGGCGCAACGCCGGGCGTGCCGGGCGTGGTCGCCATGGCCACCGACCGCACGGCGAACATCTACGAGGGTGCCGCCGGCGTGCGGACAATGGGCGCACAACAGCCCATGACGACCGACACGGTGTTCGCGATCTTCTCCACGACCAAGGCCGTCACCGGCACGGCGGCGCTGCAACTCGTCGAGGATGGTTTGCTCGATCTCGACGCCCCGGCGCGGACCTATGTGCCGGAGATCGGGGCGTTGCAGGTCATCGAAGGGTTCGATGCCAGCGGCGCGCCGAAGTTGCGGGCGCCGAAACGCGACATCACCACGAAGATGCTCCTGCTGCATACCGCAGGCCTCGGCTACGATTTCTTCAACGAAACCTATAACCGGCTGGCCCAGGAGCAGGGTCTGCCGAGCGTCATCACCGCCTCGAAAGCCGCCCTGCGCACCCCGCTGCTGTTCGATCCGGGCGAGCGGTGGGAATATGGCAGCAACATGGATTGGTGCGGCCAGGTGATCGAGGCCATCGCCGGAAAGCGGCTGGGCGAGGTCTGCCAGGAGCGCATCTTCAAGCCGCTCGGCATGAGCGACACGACGTTCGAGATCACCGATGCCCTGCGCGCGCGCTGTGCTGGCATGCACGCCCGCGGCGCGGACGGTTCGCTGGCGCCGATGCCGTTCGAACTCACCAATACGCCCGAAATCCACATGGGCGGGCACGGGCTCTACAGCACGGTGGGGGACTACATGAAGTTCATCCGGATGTGGCTGAACGACGGCGACGGGCCGCACGGCCGGGTGCTGAAGCCCGAAACCGTGGCCATGGCGGTGCGGAATCATCTCGGCGACAAGAAGATCCGGGTGCTGCCGGGCGTGATCCCCTCGCTCTCGAACGATGCCGAGTTCTTCCCCGGCCTGTCGAAATCCTGGTCCTACTCCTTCATGGTGAACGACGAGGCGGCGCCGACCGGCCGTCCCGCCGGAGCGATCGGCTGGGCGGGCCTCGCCAACCTGTTTTACTGGATCGATCGGGAAAACGGCGTCGGCGGGTTCTGGGCGACGCAGATCCTGCCTTTCGCTGACCCTGCGTCCTTCACCGGTTACATGGATTTCGAAACCGCGCTCTATCGCCAGCTCGGGGCGCGCAAGGCCGCCTGACCGGCAGGGGCGATGCCGGATGGTGTCGCCCCGCACGGTGCATGACGGCGTGGCCTGACGCGCCGATCCGCCGGTGTCCAGGCACAACATGGACACCGGCACGCGCGCCCTCAGTGCCGGCAGCGGCGAACCGTCCCATCCTTCTCCCGATCGCCACCGAGATCGCGGGGCCGTCTTGATTTTGGCGGAGGGTCGTGAATATATATATATTAGATCAATCGTTCTAAATCCACCTGCCGCCGTGCCGTGGCGACGCCAACCCCTAAGGAGAGCCCCGATGCAGGGACCCCACCTCGTCTATTTCGCGGACCCGATGTGTTCCTGGTGCTGGGGCTTTTCGCCGGTGATCGACGCGATCACCGAAAAATTCGGCGACGACCTGCCGATCAGGCTGGTGCTCGGTGGCCTGCGGCCCCGCACGGTGGAGCCGATGGATGACAGCAGCCGCGCCGATGTCCGCAGCCACTGGGAACATGTCCACGAGGCATCGGGCCAGACCTTCGATTTCGCGTTCTTCGACCGTCCCCGCTTCGTCTACGACACCGAGCCGCCGTGCCGGGCCATCGCGGTCATTCGGCGGCAAGGCATGCAGCACGCGCTGGCCGCCCTGAAGCGGATTCACCGCGCCTTCTACGCCGAAAACCAGGACGTGACGGATACCGAAACCCTGGTCCGGCTCGCCGGCGAGATCGGCGTCGATCCCGACCGGTTCCGGGCGGAGTTCACCTCTGATGCGGCCATCGAGGAGACCTGGGCGGATTTCGAACTCACGCAGGGCGCCGGCGTTCGCGGCTTTCCCACCCTGATCGCGGGCCAGGGCGACGACGGACGCTATTCCCTTGTCACCCACGGGTTCCAGACCGCCGGCCGCATCCTGCCCGCGCTCGAAGGCTGGTTCGACAAGCGCGCCGCCTGATGCAAGGAGCATCATCCGATCAGATGGACTCATCTGGTCGGATAAAGATGCTCCGATTATCGTTGAGCGTTAAGCATCATCCGATCAGATGGACTCATCTGGTCGGGTCGGATAAAGATGCTCCGATTATCGTTGAGCGTTAAGCATCATCCGATCAGATGGACTCATCTGGTCGGATAAAGACGCTCCGGCCGGTCAGTCTTTCAGCGCGCCGGACATGCCGGCGACGTAGTATTCGACAAAGAAGAAATAGACGAGGACGACCGGCAGCGTGCCGAGCAGCGCGCCGGACATCAGCTGGCCCCACTGGAACACGTCGCCGCGCATCAGCTCCGTCGTCAGCCCGACCGATATGGTCTTGTTCGACGATGAGAACATGTAGATCAGCGCGTAGAGATATTCGTTCCACGACAGGGTGAAGGAAAAGATCGTCGACGAGATCAGGCCCGGCACCGAAAGCGGCAGGATGACGCGGAACATGATGCGCGGCCAGCTCGCGCCATCGACCAGCGCCGCCTCCTCCAGCTCGCGCGGGATCGAGCGCAGGAAGCCGATCAGCAGCCAGGTGCAGAAGGGGACAAGGAAGGTCGCGTAGATCGGGATCAGCGCCCAGAGCTTGTTGAACCAGTGCAGCTTGATCAGCACCGAGGCGAGCGGGATGAACAGGATCGCCGGCGGCACGACATAGGAGAAGAAGATCGCGGTCGAGAGCGCGCGGGCGCCGAAGAAGCGCAGGCGGACGATGGCGAAGGCGGCGAAGAAGGAAACCGTGACGCTCAGCAGCGTGGCACCGGCGGAGACGAACAGCGTGTTGGCGAACCAGCGCGGATATTCCGTGGTGGTGAGCAGGCCGATGATGTTGCCGAGCGTGGGGTGGAAGACCCACCACGGGTTCGGCGTGTTCAGCAGCTCGGGCTGCGATTTCAACGCCGTCAGCACCATCCAGTAGAAGGGCAGCAGCAGGAAGAGCAGCATCAGCCCGAGCGGCAGCCAGAGCCGCCAGCCGGCGCGGTCGGTCATGTCAGCGTCCCTCCCGTGTCGAGCGCAGGGCGATGAAGGCGAGGATCAGCATGATCGGGATCACCGAGGCGGCGATCGCGGCACCCTGGCCGAGCGTGCCGCCATTGATCGCGCGCTGATAGGCGAGGGTGGTGAAGACCTGCGTCGCGTTCAGCGGGCCGCCGCGCGTCATCGTCCAGATCAGCTGGAAGTCGGTGACAGTCCAGATCGTCGAGAACGACAGCAGGATCGTCGTCACCGGCAGCAGCAGCGGCCAGATGATGCGGCGGAAGATGGTGAAGCGCGTCGCCCCGTCGATCGAGGCGGCCTCGATCAAGTCCTTCGGGATCGCGGTGAGCCCCGCGAGATAGCCCATCGCGAAATAGGGAATGCCGCGCCAGACATTGACGACGATGAGCGAAATGCGCGCCGGCCAGGTTTCGCCGAGGAAGTTGATGTAGCTGTGGATCAGGCCGAGCTTCATCAGCAGCCAGCTGATCGCCGAGAATTGCGGGTTGAGCAGCCAGTTCCAGGCCAATGCTGCGAGCACCGTGGGCGCGACCCAGGGCAGCAGCATGATCGCGCGGGCGGCGCGGTAGCCGCGGAAGCGGCGGTTGAGCAGCAGCGCGAGGCCGAGCCCGAGGAAGAGCTTCAGCGCCTCGGAGCAGATCGTGTACATCAGCGCGTAGAAGATCGCGCCCTGATAGACGGGGTCGTGGAACAGCTGGATATAGTTGCGCAGGCCAACGAAATGCGCCGGCGAGCCGAGCACCGCGTCGCTCAGGCTCAGCCAGATGCCGAGCCCGAGCGGATAGGCGAGCAGAAGAATGAGGATCAGGCTCGCGGGGGCGGCGAGGATCAGGCCGAGGACGTTCGGCCGGTCCAGCATCCGCCGGAGCCACGAGCCGCTGGGCCGGCCGGGGAGGGCAGGCGACGACGATGACATGCGCTTGCCCTGCCGGCCGTCGGATCAGGCGCCGTAGATTTCGCGAAGCTGCTGGGCGGCGCGTTTCGCCGCCTCCTGCGGCGCGGTGCCGTGGACGCAGACATCGGCGAACATGTTGACGATGACGAAATCGTTCAGCGCGGTGGCGGCGGCGCGGCCGGGCTTGCCGGCATAGCCTTCGGGCAGGTTGTCCACCAGCGCGTCGCGATACGGGGTGATGTTCGGGTTCGAGGTCCAGACCGGCAGTTTCGCATAGTCCTTCAGCGCCGGGGTGACATAGCCGAACATCGCCGTCAGCCACGGCGCCATCTGCGGCTTCTCGGACATGAAGCGGAGATATTCCTTGGCCGCGTTCGGGTATTTCGAATACTTGAAGATGAAGGCCTGCGAGAACAGGTTGAACATTGTCTGATGTCCGACCGGGCCGACCGGCATCGGCGCGTTCCGCGTGTCCTTGTAGATCTCGGGGAATTTCTCCTTCGCGACATACCAGATGCTGATGCCGTTGATCGTCGCGCTG
Organism: Acidiphilium sp. 20-67-58; assembly: GCF_002255515.1. Lineage (NCBI taxonomy): Bacteria > Pseudomonadati > Pseudomonadota > Alphaproteobacteria > Acetobacterales > Acidocellaceae > Acidiphilium > Acidiphilium sp. 20-67-58. The sequence continues at coordinate 42,185 of NZ_NCAS01000028.1, forward strand.
ATCTGGCCGGCGAGGAAGGCCTGGTTGTTGTTGATGTCGAGCCAGGAGGAGACGCCCGGAATCATCGTCTCATACAGCGCCTTGGCGTATTTCAGCGCCTCGTAGGTTTCCTTCGATTCGATCGTGACCTTGTTGTTCTCGTCGACCTGCTTGCCGCCGAAGCCCCACAGCACCCAGTGCGTCCAGGTATTGGCGTCGCCGACCGCATGGCCGAGGGCGAGGCCGATCGGGTGGTTCTGCTTCTTCAGCTTGCGGGAGAGATCGAGGAAGCCGTCGAAATCCTTGGGGAAGGTGTCGTAGCCGGCTTCCTTCACCCAGCTTTCGCGATAGGCGACCGCATCGCCCGGCCCGCCGATCGGCACCGCGATCCAGCGCTTCTGATCGTCGTCATAACCGTAGGTGCGGGCAATGTTGTAGAACCCGCCATAGGTTTTCTCGAGATAGCCGCAGACGTCGGAAACGTCGACCAGCTTGTCGGGATAGATGAACGGATCGTCGTAGAAGCCCATGATGATGTCGGGGCCCGAGCCGAGCTGTGCGGCGAGGCCGGATTTCGCCTGCACCTCGTCCCAGCTGATCTCCTGGATCGAGACCGGCACGCCGGTCGCCTTGGTGAAGGCTTCGGAGTTCAGCTTCCATTGCTTGTCATCGGCGCCGACGAAGCCGGTCCAGCGCAGCATCTGCAGGTGCGCGCCCTTTTCGATCGGCAGCATCGGCTTGTAGCCGGCCATGGCGATGTCCGGCGCCACACCGGCGGCGAGCGCCCCGGCGGCCGTGAGTTGCATCAGGCGCCGGCGAGAAAATTCCGTCATCTGCGTTCCTCCCAAGGGATTTTATCTTGTCCGTTGGCGTATTTTATACAAAACATACAGAAAGAGGCAACGATGAATTTCCATCCGGCCGCGCGGCCCATCGCCGCCGGGTCGGAACGTCGGGGCAAAACGGGAACAGGAAACGGGGAAGCGCAACCGCGATCATGGCACACGTATCATTGCGACAGGTCGTCAAATCCTATGGCGGCGCGCTGCAGGCGGTGAAGGGCATCGACCTGGAGATCGAGGATCGGGAGTTCGTCGTGCTCGTCGGCCCCTCCGGCTGCGGCAAGACGACGACGCTGCGCATGGTCGCCGGGCTTGAGAGCGTGACCGGCGGCGAGATCCGCATCGGCGATCGCGTCGTCAACGACCTGCCGGCGCGCGACCGCGACATCGCGATGGTGTTCCAGAACTACGCGCTCTACCCGCATCTGACCGTGTTCGAGAACATCGCCTTCGGCTTGCGCGTGCGCGGCCACACCGAGGCCGATATCGATGCGCGGGTGAACGAGGCGGCGCGGATTCTCGGCATCGGCGATTTCCTCAGGCGCAAGCCCAAGGAACTCTCGGGCGGGCAGCGCCAGCGCGTGGCGATGGGCCGGGCGATCGTGCGGCATCCGCAGGTCTTCCTGTTCGACGAGCCGCTGTCCAATCTCGATGCCAAGCTGCGCGCGCAGATGCGCACCGAGATCAAGCGTATCCACCAGACCGTGCAGGCGACGACGATCTATGTCACCCACGACCAGGTGGAGGCGATGACGCTGGCGGACCGGATCGTGATGATGAATCACGGGCGGATCGAGCAGATCGGTACGCCGGATGATTTGTATCACCGCCCGGTGTCGCGCTTCGTCGCCGGGTTCATCGGCAGTCCGCCGATGAATTTCTTCGATTGCACGCTGGCCGGCGACGAGGCCGGGCTGCGGCTGCGCCTTGCCGACGGCACCGAACTCGGCGTGCCGCAGGAGCGCGTCGCGCGATACCTGCCGCACCGGGAGAAAAAGATGGTCTTCGGCATCAGGCCAGAAAATCTCGGCCTCGCCGATGCCGCAGCACCGGCGGAGCGGTTCATGCCCTGCCGGGTCGAGGTGGTGGAGCCGCTGGGCGCGGATACGCTGCTCTATTTCCGCATCGGCGAAACCTTCGCCTGCGCCCGGGTCGATCCGCACGCGCCGGCTTCGGTGGGCGCCACCCTCCCGCTCGCGCCGGACATGGCGCGGATGCACCTGCTCGACGCGGAGAGCGGCCTCGTCGTGTAGCCGCCGCGCGCACCCGCAGGAGGGTGCGCGCGACTTTCGCTGTGGCTCTGCCGCGTCCTTACGCGGTCAGCACGCGCCCCCGTGTCTCCGGCAAGGCGAGCGCGGCAAGGAAGAACAGGCTGTAGGCCGCAACCGCGAAAATCGCGATGGCGTTGCCATAGCCCACCGATTTGGTGAGAAAGCCGATCAGCGCCGGAAACAGCGCGCCGAGGCCGCGGCCGAAATTGTAGCAGAACCCCTGGCCCGAGCCGCGCAGGCGGGTCGGGAACAGCTCGGTCAGGAACGGCCCCATGCCCGAGAAATAGCCGCTGGCGAAGAAGCCGACGGGAAAGCCGAGGATCAGCATCGCATCGTTGGGAATGTCGATCTGGGTATAGGCGACGATGGTGACGATCGCGCCCGCCGAGAAGATCAGGAACAACATGCGCCGCCCGAGCCGGTCGGACAGCCAGGCCCCGGTCAGGTAGCCGGCGAAGCTGCCGAGAATCAGCACCGCGAGATAGGGCGTGGTGCCGACGATGCTCAGATGCCGGTCCACCTTCAGGAAGGTCGGCATCCAGAAGGTGATGGCGTAATAGCCGCCCTGCGCGCCGGTGGAGAGCAGCGCGCCGAGAATGGTGACGAAAAGGGTTTCGCGCCCGAAGATCGCCAGCGGTCCCGGCGAGGCGTTCCGCCGCGCGGCGATGGCGATCTCCGGCTCGGCGACGTTGCGCCGCAGATAGAGCACCAGCAGCGCCGGCAACGCGCCGATCGCGAACATCACCCGCCAGGCAATCGCCGCGGGGGCCAGCGAAAACACGATTGCCTGCGACAGTACGGCAAGCCCCCAGCCCACCGCCCACGCCGATTGCACCGACCCCACCGCGCGCCCGCGATAGGCCGGGCGGATGACCTCGCCCATCAGGATGGCGCCGGCCGCCCACTCGCCGCCGAAGCCGAAGCCGAGCAGGGTGCGGGTGATGACGAGCTGGTCGAAATTCTGCGCCAGGGCAGAGAGCAGGCTGAAGGCGGAGAACCACAGGATGGTGATCTGCAGCACCTTCACCCGGCCGATGCGGTCGGACACGTAGCCGGCAATCCAGCCGCCGACGGCGGAGGCCAGCAGGGTCAGCGTCGCCGCCAGCCCGGCCGGGCCGGGTGCGACCGACCATTGATGCATGATCGTGCCGATCACTAGCGGGTAGATCATGAAATCCATCCCGTCGAGGCCCCAGCCGCTGGCGCAGGCGCGGAAGGTGCGCCACTCCACCGGGTTCATCTCCCTGAAAAAATCACCCAGCCCGCCGCGCGAAGCGGCCTCCTCCACGTTTGTCTCGCTCGCCATTGTCGTTTCCTCCGGTTGTTGGACTGTTGCGTTGTTAGAGCACGTTCCGATCCTGTCGGATCGGCTGTCGTGCGCTATGTTGTTAATGCTCTAGAATGTCGCAGCCGCGCGCGCCGCCTGGTTATAGATGCCGGACAGGGCACGCAGAACCGTTGCTACCTCGTCGAGTGCAGCCTCGCCAGGCCCGGTCGCGGCAGCCGCCTCGACCAGCAGCCGCTCGCGGATCTCGCCGTAGCGGGTGCAGAGCGCGATGCCGGCGGCGCTGGCGCTCACCCGCTTTTCCTTGCCCGCGCGCTCGACCTCGATCAGCCCGGCCGCCGCCAGCTTGCGCAGCGCGTAGGTGACGAGATGCGTCTCCTCGATATCGAGCACGAGCATGATGTCGGCGATCTGCTTCGGCCGGTCGCGATGGCGGACGGTATGGAGGATCAGCACTTCGAGCGGCGAGAGCCCCGGCAGCCCGGCCGCCGCCATGCAGCGGACCATCCAGCGCTGATAGGCCATCGTCGCGAGGTTGAGGCCGAATTCCACCGCCGACAATCCGGGCGATCGGCCCGCCGCCAGATGCGCGGAAGACACCACGGGCTCTGTCGTCGCCTTGCGCGCGGTTTCCTGCGCCGCGTTGCGTCCGGGTTTTGCCGCCAAGACCGCCTCCTCGATTTTATTGCGGTCTAACATTGACAATTTATCGATAAATCGTCAATAAAAAATATGAATGGCGCCCTCGCTCGCAATGGGTGCCCGGCAGGGGAGGAGCCCGCATGCAGACCGGACCGGCGACCGCTTCATCCGAACCCGCGTCCCGCTGGCGATTCTGGATCGACCGCGGCGGCACCTTCACCGATATCGTGGCGATCGCACCTGACGGCGCGCGGCGGACGCTCAAGCTGCTGTCCGAAAACCCCGGCAGCTACGATGACGCGGCGATCGCCGGAATCCGTCGCTGCCTCGGCCTCGGGCCGGACGATGCGGTGCCGGTGGATGCGATCGAGGCGGTCAAGATGGGTACCACGGTCGCCACCAACGCGCTGCTCGAGCGCAAGGGCGCGCGGGTGCTGCTGCTGACCGATCGCGGCTTGGGCGATGTGTTGCGGATCGGCACCCAGGCGCGGCCCGACCTCTTTGCGTTCGACATCCGGCTGCCGAGCATGCTCTACGAGCGCGTGGCCGAAATCGGCGGGCGCATCGGCGCCGATGGCGCCGAGATCGAGACGCTCGACGAAGCGGCGGCGATCGCGGCGCTGAGCGGCGCGCGGGCGGCGGGGATCGAGAGCGTCGCCATCGCGCGGATGCACGCGTGGCGCCATCCGGCGCATGAGAAGCGGCTCGCGCAACTCGCCGCCGATCTCGGCTTCCGGCAGATCTCCGCGAGCCATGCGGTCAGCCCGGTGCTCCGGCTGGTCCCGCGCGGCGACACCACGGTGGCGGATGCCTATCTCTCGCCCGTCCTGCGCCGCTATGTCGATCGTGTCGCCGCCGGCCTGCCGGGTGCGCGGCTGTTCTTCATGCAGTCGCATGGCGGCCTCGCCGAGGCGCATCACTTCACCGGCAAGGATGCGATCCTCTCCGGCCCGGCCGGCGGCATCGTCGGCGCCGTCCGCACCGCGCAGATGGCCGGGATCGACCGCATCATCGGCTTCGACATGGGCGGCACCTCCACCGATGTCGCGATCCATGACCGTGCCTACGAGCGCAGCCTCGAGACCGAAATCGCCGGCGTGCGGCTGCGGGTGCCGATGCTATCGATCAACACCGTCGCCGCCGGCGGCGGCTCGGTTCTCGGCTTCGACGGCGCCCGTCTGCGCGTCGGGCCCGACAGTGCCGGGGCCAATCCCGGCCCCGCCTGCTACCGGCTGGGCGGCCCACTGACCGTGACCGACGCCAATCTCTTCCTCGGCAAGCTCGCGCCGCATCACTTCCCGAAGATTTTCGGCCCCACCCATGACGAGGCGCTGGATGAAGCGGTGGTGGAGCAGAAATTCACCGCGCTGGCCGCCGAAATCGCCGCCGCGACCGGCACCGCGCAGACGCCGGAGCGCATCGCCGAGGGGTTCATCAGCATCGCCGTCGCGCATATGGCGCAGGCCATCAAGCAGATCTCGATCCAGAAGGGGCGCGACCCGGCGGCATTCGCGCTCGCCTGTTTCGGCGGCGCCGGCGGTCAGCACGCATGCCTCGTCGCCGAGGCGCTGGGCATGCGGACCATCCTGATCCACCCGCTCGCTGGCGTGCTGTCCGCCTATGGCATGGGTCTGGCCGACCAGATCGTGCTGCGCGAGCAGGCGGTGGAACGCGAACTGACCGCCGATGCCGTGGCCGCGATCGAGGCGGTGGCTGACAGCCTCGCCCGCGCCGCCGCCGCCGCCCTGGCCGAGCAGGGGGTCGATCCCGGCGTCGTCAGGACGCTGCGCCGCGCCCAGCTGCGCTATGCCGGCACCGACACGCCCCTGCCGGTGACGCTGGACGATGCAAACGCCATGCGCGCCGCGTTCGAGGCAGCACATCGCCGCCTGTTCGGCTTCGTCGCGGCGGACCGCGCGCTGATCGTCGAGAGCGTCGAGGTCGAGGCCGTGGCGCCGGGCGAGAAAGTGACAGAGCAGATTCTGCCCGCCCGCGCGTCCGGCCGGCCGGAACCGATCGACCATATCCGCCTCTACAGCCGCGGCACCTGGCACGATGCCCCGGTCTTCGACCGCGAGGCCCTGTTCGCCGGCGATACGGTGGACGGCCCGGCGATGCTGCGCGAGGCCAACGCCACCACCATCGTCGAGCCCGGCTGGCGCGCCAAGATCACCCCGCACAATCACCTGCTCATCACGCACCGCGCCGCCGGCAGGGCGGCTAACGGCGCCGATGACGCCAGCCTCGATCCGGTGCGCCTCGAACTGTTCAACAACATGTTCATGGCCGTCGCCGAGCAGGCCGGGGCGGTGCTGCGCAACACCGCAAGCAGCGTCAACATCAAGGAGAGGCTCGATTTCTCCTGCGCGCTGTTCGATGCCGAGGGCAATCTCGTGGCGAATGCGCCGCATGTCCCGGTGCATCTCGGCGCGATGGGCGAAAGCGTGCGGACCGTGCTGCGCCGCCGCGGCGCGGCGCTCGGGCCGGGCGATGCCATCGCGCTGAACAACCCGTTCGACGGCGGCACGCATCTGCCGGACATCACCGTCATTACCCCGATCTTTGACGATGCGGGCACCACGCTGCGCGGCTTTCTGGCGTCGCGCGGGCATCACGCCGATATCGGCGGCCGCACCCCGGGGTCGATGCCGCCTTTCGCCACCACGCTGGAAGAGGAAGGCGTGGTGATCGACGACATGAAGCTGGTCGATGCCGGCGTGTTCCAGGAGGAGGCGCTGCGCGCGGTGCTCTCCGGCGCCGCCTATCCGGCCCGCAACCCCGATGAATGCGTGGCCGATCTCAAGGCCCAGCTCGCCGCCAATGAAGCGGGCATCGCCGCGTTCCGGGCCATGGTCGACCAGTATGGCTGGCCCACCGTCGCCGCCTACACCGCGCATGTGATGAACAACGCCGAGGCCTCGGTCCGTCGCGCCATCGGCCGGCTGCGCGACGGCAGCTGGGACTACCGGATGGACGATGGCGCGCGGCTCATGGTCGCCATCAGGGTCGACCGCGCCGCCGGCACCGCCACCATCGATTTCACCGGCACCGCGCCGCAGCACAAGGGCAATTTCAACGCCCCGCCCGCCGTCACCCGCGCGGCCGTGCTCTACGTGTTCCGCTGCCTCGTCGATGATGCAATCCCGCTCAACGAAGGCTGCCTCCGGCCGCTGACCATCATCATCCCGCCCGGCAGTTTCCTCAACCCCGCACCCGGTGCCGCGGTGGTCGCCGGCAATACCGAGGTCAGCCAGGCGGTGACGGCGGCGCTGCTCGGCGCGCTCGGCGTCGTCGCCTCGGCGCAGGCGACGATGAACAACCTGCTCTTCGGCAATGCCCGCCACCAATATTACGAAACCATCTGCGGCGGCGCCGGCGCCGGGCCGGATTTCGACGGGTGCGACGCCGTCCATACCCACATGACAAATACGCGCATGACCGATCCCGAGGTGCTGGAACTCCGCTACCCGGTGCGCGTTGAAACCTTCGAGATCAGGCGGGGCTCCGGCGGCGCCGGGCGGCATCGCGGCGGCGATGGCGTGCGCCGCAGGCTGCGCTTCCTCGAACCGATGACCGTGACGATCCTCGCCTCGCGCCGCACCGTGCCGCCCTTCGGCATGGATGGCGGCGCCCCCGGCGCGGCCGGCCGGCAATGGGTCGAGCGCGCGGAAGTTGGCGGCGAGGTCAGGATCGAGCCCATGGGTGGCCGCGACCAGGCGACGATTGCCGCCGGCGATGCCGTCGTCATCGAAACCCCCGGCGGCGGCGGTTACGGCAACCCGTAGAGCATCATCCGATCAGATGGAATCATCTGATCGGATAAAGATGCTCGACTTATCAATATGATAGAGCACGACATCCGATCCAGCAGGATCGGAAAGTGCTCTAGGTTCTGTACCTATTGCCATGACTACGGGGCGTCTGATTCAAGTCTGTTTGGAGGACTTGGAACAT
>NZ_NCAS01000029.1:0-44437 GCF_002255515.1 Acidiphilium sp. 20-67-58
CCATCGCCACACGATATGACAAAACCGCACGAAATTTCCTCGCTGGTATTTGCCTCGTCCTCGCCGTCACATCATGGATCAGTTGAGTCCAGAGCCTAGGCCGGCGGATAGCGCATCAGCGTGATCGGCTTGCCGACGTAGCTGTCCAGCTCGATGGTCTGCCAGCCCAGTCGTTCGTAGAGCGCGGCCTGGTCGGCGGTGTAGAGGTAGAATGGCACATCCAGCTTGCCGGCATAGTCCATCACGTGTTTGACCAGCGCGCCGCCGATGCCGCGGCGGCGCCATTGCGGCAGGACCAGCACGTTGGCCAGCCAGGGGCCGAGCGCCGGGCGGGTTGGCAGGTCGTGCGGCACGATGCTGGCGATGCCCACCAGTTCGCCGTCGATGCGGGCACCGAAGAATTTGGGAATGGTGACCGCTGCATCGCGCGAGCGCGCGATGTCCTGCTGGTTCTCCGCCCATGTCTCGTCCGACTCGAATCGCGCCCATTCCTGGTAGATCCATTCTGCGGCTAGTTCTGATTCGCGGCCTTCGCGGAGTACGGAAATGTCATGGTTGCTCATCGTGGTCTCCGTCACATTTCGCAGTCACTTTCAAGGATCATAGCTGCTGTCGGCCGGCGCAACAAAGACCGGCAATGACACCAAACCCGTCATCACGACCCGCGATACTCCCCCTGACCGGTCACAATCAGGGGAGCGTGTCGGCCGGGCGTTTGTCCTCGGCGCCGGCGCCCGTTCCGGAAGACGGCGGCGGTTCAGCGGGACAGTCCGTCAAGCCGGCCTTCGAGGGCGGCGACGAGGATGCGGCGCAGGGCGGCGGCGTCGGCCGGGCGGGGGTTGTCCGGCGTGTTGGGATCGCGGAAGGCCTGCTCCGACAGCGCATCGAGCATCGGCGCGGTGACGCCGAGCGCGTCGACCGTGTGCGGGATGCCGAGCGTCTTTCGCAGGTCGATCACCCAGTCGCGGACGCCTTCGAACCCGCCTTCGATGCCGAGGCTGCGGGCGAGCTGCACGATTTTCGGCTCGATCGCCTGGCGGTTGAATTCCAGCACGTAGGGCATCAGCACGGCGTTGGTCAGGCCGTGATGGGCGTGGCACTGCGCGCCGATCGGGTGGCTGAGCGAGTGGATCGCACCGAGGCCCTTCTGGAAGGCGGTCGCGCCCATCGAGGCGGCGGCGAGCATGGTGCCGCGGGCCGCGAGGTTGCGGCCATCGGTCGTCGCGGTGACGAGGCTGCCATGGATCAGCCGCATCCCCTCGACCGCGACGCCGTCCGCCATCGGGTGCCAGGCGTCGATGCAATAGGCTTCGAGATTGTGGGCGAGCGCGTCCATCCCGGTCCAGGCGGTCAGGGTCGCGGGCAGGCCGAGAGTGAGTTCGGCGTCGAGCACGACGAGGCGCGGCAGCATCTGCGGGTGCAGCAGGATCACCTTGCGGGCGGACTGCTCGTCGGTGATGACCGAGGCGCGGCCGACTTCCGAGCCGGTGCCGGCGGTGGTCGGCACCGCGAGAATGGGCACCATCGGCCGGTCGAGCGCGGGGGCGGCGAGGGTGATCTCGAAATCCCAGAGCGGCCGGTCGGTCGCGGCGGCGAGGGCGATGGTCTTGCCGCAATCGAGCGCGCTGCCGCCGCCGATCGCGACGACGAGGTCCGCCTCATGCGCGCGGAAGGCGGCGACGCCGGCGGCGACGTCGCTCGCCAGCGGGTCGGGGTGGGTGCCGGTGAAGCGCGCGGTGGCGATGCCGGCGGCGGCGAAGCCGGCTTCCAGCGGCGCGAAGAAGGGTAGTTTCGCCACCTGCGCGTCGGAGACCAGCAGCGCGCGGCGGGCGCCGAGATCGCGCGCGCGGGCGGCGAGTTCGCCGATGCGGCCCGGCCCGGCCAGCACCTCGGTGGGGAAGCGCCAGGTTCCCTGCAGAATGGTCATCGCGGGTTACATCCTTTCAAAGCAGCGTGTGCGTTCCCAGTCGGTCACCGCGGCGGCGAAGGTCTCGACCTCGACCTCGGCCATCCTGGCGTAATGCGCGACCACCTGCTCGCCGAACGCCTCGCGCGCGAAGGCGCTGTGGCGCCAGAGGGCGAGGGCGTCGGAAAGCGTGCGGGGCACGCGCGGCAGGTCGCCATGATAGGCGTTGCCGGTGAAGGCCGGTTGCGGCGGCAGCCGGCGTTCCATGCCGTCGAGCCCGGCGGCGATCATGCCGGCGAGGGCGAGGTAGGGGTTCACGTCGCCGCCCGGCAGCCGGTTCTCGACGCGCAGCGACCGCCCGTGGCCGAGCACGCGGAAGGCGCAGGTGCGGTTGTCATGCCCCCAGACCAGGCCGGTCGGCGCGAAGCTGCCCACGGCGTAGCGCTTGTAGGAGTTGATGTTGGGCGCGAACAGGACTGACAACTCGGCGGCATGGGCGGCGAGGCCGGCGAGGAAATGGTCGAATTCCGGCGCGTGGCCCTCACCGGCAGCGAAGACCGGGCGGTTTGCCGCGTCGCGCAGGCTGAGATGGATGTGGCAGGAATTGCCCTCGCGCTCGTTGAACTTCGCCATGTAGGTGATGGCGTGGTCCTGCGACTGGGCGATCTCCTTCGCGGCTTCCTTGTAGATCACGTGGCCATCGGCGCATTCCAGCGCCGGGGCGTAGGCGAAGTTGATCTCGTGCTGGCCGAGATTGCACTCGCCCTTGGAATTCTCGACGCGGATGCCCGACGCTTCGAGCGCGTTGCGGATGGCGCGGATGACCCTTTCCACCTTGGCGGTGCCGAGGATCGAATAGTCGACATTGTAGAGATTGGCGGGATCGAGGTCGCGATAGCCGCGCCGCATGCACTCCTCGTAGGTATTGCGGAAGAGCATGAATTCGAGCTCGGTCGCGGCGAGGGCGGTCAGGCCGGCGGCGGCGAGGCGGTCGAGCTGGCGGCGCAGGATGCTGCGCGGGGCGACCGGCGCGGGGCTGCCGTCATGCAGCGCGATGTCGCAGAGCACGATCGCGGCGCCCTCCTGCCAGGCGGCGCGGCGCAGGGTCGAGAGATCGGGGCGGAAGACGAAATCGCCATAGCCGCGATCCCACGAGGCGAAATCGTAGCCGGAGACCGGCGTCATCTCGACATCGACGGTGAGCAGGTAGTTGCAGCCCTCCGAGGCGTCGGCCAGGACGTTGTCGAGGAAGAAGCGGGGCATCACCCGCTTGCCCTGCAGCCGTCCCTGCATGTCCGGCGCGGCCATCACGATCGTGTCGATCGCCCCGGCATCGACCGCGGCGCGCAACTCGTCGAGACTCATGCCGCCGGACGCGGTGATGGCTTGTGCAGCAAGATCGTTGTTCATGATCGCACCTCCCGGCGAAACATCGCACGGGGCCAGTGTGGCGTTCTTGACATTCGGCGACAAGCGGCTTGTGCGCGCGGGTTTGTGTTCAGATGTCAAAGCGGGCCGGGGCGGAATTTGCCACAGTCGGACCACTGCCGAATTTCGTTGCGCAACGGCCGCGCCGACCGGCATTCTGGCGCGGCACCGACGGATTGAAGGGGATCATGGGTCTGCCTGCCGCCGCGTCCGGATCGACCTCCTGCCATGTGCTCGCCGCCGCGGCGTCCGGGGTGACTTCGTTCATCCGCGATGCAGGGGCAGACCCGGACCTGGTGCTCGGCGAGGCGGGGTTCGACCCGCGCGACCTTGAAGATCCGCGCGCGACGGTGCCGCTCGCGCGCTATGTCGCGATGATGGAACGGGCGGCGGCGCGCAGCGGGGATTCGCAATTCCAGCCCGAGGCGCTCGGGCTGATCGGCCAGCTCGCGCTGGCGGCGCCGGATGTCGGCACCGGGATTGCCGCCTTCGCGCGGCATTTCATCCAGCACCAGCAGAACACCGAAACCCGCCTCGCGCGGGAGGGACGCGCGCTGCGGCTGGAATACCGGATCGTCGATCCGCTGATCTGGTCGCGCCGGCAGGATGCCGAGCTGACGATGGGGATGTTCGCCAACCTGCTGCGGCGCGCGCTCGGCAGCGCGCTGGAGATCGAGGAGGTGTGGTTCGAGCATCCGGCGCCGGAACAGGCGCAGGCGCATGCGGCGGCGTTCGGCGCGCCGGTGTTCTTCGCCGCGCCGGCGAACGCGATCAGCTTTCGCGCGGCGGGGCTGGAGCGGCCGATGCCGGCGCGCGACCCGGCGCGCTTCGCCGCACTGGCCGAGGAGCTGCGCCGGATCGGCGGCGGCGGCGCGCCGCGCGACCTGCTCGGCGCGGTGACGAGCGAGATCCGCCGGAAGCTGCCCGAGGGGCCGGCCGGGATCGACCGCGTGGCCGCGAGCCTCGGCCTGCCGCGCTGGACGCTGCAGCGCCGCCTCGCCGAGCACGGACTCACCTATTCGGACTGCATCGACCAGGTGCGGGCGCGGCTCGCGCTGATGTATCTCGCCGAGCCGCATCTCTCGATCGCCACGATCGCCGAACTGCTCGGCTATTCCGAGGTGAGCGCCTTTTCGCGGGCCTGCCGCCGGCTGCACGGCGCCTCGCCCGAGGCGGTGCGGCGCAAGCTCGGTGCCCGCACGGCGCCCGACAGCACGACCGGGCGGGAAAGCCCGGCGCACACGGCCTGACGGTCAACATGGGAGACGGAGATGTCGAACGACCAGAATGAGGCGCGGATCCTCGCGGAGGATACCGCAACGCTGCACAAGATGGGCTATGCGCAGGAACTCTCGCGGCGCATGCACGGGTTTTCCAATTTCGCCATCGCCTTTTCGATCATCTGCATTCTTGCCGGCGGAATCACCTCGTTCCAGGCGGCGTTCTCGGCTGCCGGGCCGGGGGGCGTGTTCATCGGCTGGATCGTGGGGTCGATCTTCTCGATGGTGATCGCGCTGTCGATCGCGCAGATCGCCTCGGCCTACCCGACGGCGGGCGCGCTCTATCACTGGTCCTCGATCCTCGGCGGGCGGGGCTGGGGCTGGGCGACCGCCTTCGTCAACCTGCTCGGGCTGATCTTCGTCGTCGCCTCGGTGAATGTCGGCGCCTACGACCTGTTCACCAGCCTGATCCTCGGCAACATGTTCCATATCGACACGTCGCACTGGGGGTTCTGGCAGCAGACCGTCGCCGTCGTCCTGATCACCGCGAGCCAGGGCGCGTTCAACCACATGGGCATCCGCACCACCACGCGGCTGACCGATTTCTCCGGCTACCTGATCTTCTTCATCGCCATCGTGCTGACCATCGCGATGCTGGTGGGCGCGCAGCATTACGATTTTTCGCGGCTGTTCACCTTCATCAACTATTCCGGCAAGGCCGGCGGCGGCGTGGTGCCGCATAGCGGCAACCTGTTCTACCTCTTCATGCTCGGCCTGCTGCTGCCGCTCTACACCATCACCGGGTTCGACGGCGCGGCCCACACCTCGGAGGAGACGGTGAACGCACGGCGCACCGTGCCGCGCGGGATCATCAATTCGGTGTTCTGGTCGTTCGCCTTCGGCCTCGTGATGGAGGCCGCGATCCTGCTGGCGATGCCGGATCTCGGCAAGGCGGCGGCGCAGGGCGGCAACGTGTTCTTCAACCTGCTCGCCGGGTTGCCGGTGATCCTGCCGGTGAAATACCTGCTCTATGTCGGCATCGTCGTCGCCAACTATCTCTGCGCGCTGGCGGGGGTGACCTCGACCTCGCGGATGATCTTCGCCTTCGCCCGCGATGGCGGGCTGCCGGGCCATGCGATCTGGCGGCGGGTAAGCCCGACGCACCGCACACCGGTCGGCGCGATCTGGCTGACGGCGGGGCTCTCGGTCGCGGCGACGCTGTATTCGCCGGCCTTCGCGGCGCTGGCGGCGGGCTGCGCGATGTTCCTCTATATCTCCTATGCCATGCCGGTCGCGGCCGGCCTGCTGGCGGAGGGCAAGACCTGGACCGAGTTCGGCCCGTTCCGCCTCGGCGCGCTCTCGAAGCCGCTCGCGGTGATTTCGATCATCGGCGTGTTCGTGCTGATTTATATCGGCATCCAGCCGCCCAACGACATCCTGATCACCTACGGTCTCGGCCTGATCGTGCTGATGCTGGTGCTCTGGTTCGGGGTGGCGCGGGTGCGCTTCCCCGGCCCGCCGATCAGCCGCGAAGCGATCGCGCGCCGGGCGGCGGAAATCGCGGCCGAGGAACGCGCGGTTCATGAAGGGGCGGGAGGCTGAGATGGCCGCGACCCTGCCCACACACCTGCTGATCGGCGGCGCCTTCGAGCCGGGCGCGGGCGCGCCGGTTCCGGTGATAAATCCCAGGACCGGTGCGGTGATCGTCGAGATCGCCGAGGCGGATGCCGGCCAGGTGGCCCGCGCGGTGGAAGCCGCCGGGCGCGCCTTTCCCGCTTATGCGGCGCTGCCGCCGGGCGAGCGCGCGGCGATGCTGCTGCGCCTCGCCGATGCGATCGAGGCGGAGGCGGAAGACTTCGCCGCGCTGGAGGCGCTGAATTGCGGCAAGCCGCGCCCGGCCGTGCTGCGCGACGAGATTCCCGCCATCGTCGACTGTTTCCGCTTCTTCGCCGGTGCTGCGCGCTGCCTTTCGGGCAGTGCGGCGGGCGAGTATCTCGCCGGCCATACCTCGATGATCCGGCGCGATCCGATAGGCCCGGTCGCGCAGATCGCGCCGTGGAACTACCCGCTGATGATGGCGGCGTGGAAGATCGCCCCGGCGCTCGCCGCCGGCAACACGGTCGTGCTCAAACCCTCGGAACTGACGCCGCTGACCGCGCTGAAACTGGCGCGTGTCGCCGCCGGCATTCTGCCCGAGGGCGTGCTCAACGTGATTTCGGGGCGCGGGACGAGCACCGGCCAGGCGCTGATCGACGCGCCCGGGATTGCGATGATCTCGCTGACCGGCTCGATCGGCACCGGCGAGCGGGTGATCCAGGCAGCGTCGGCCTCGATCAAGCGCACCCATCTCGAACTCGGCGGCAAGGCGCCGGTGATCGTCTTCGACGATGCCGATATCGACGCCGCCGTCGCCGCGGTGCGGGATTTCGGCTATTACAACTCCGGGCAGGACTGCACGGCGGCCTGCCGGGTCTATGCCGGTGCGAAGGTCTATGACCGGTTCGTGGCCGACCTCGCCGCGGCGGTGGCGCAACTCCGCTATGACCGGGCGGATGATTCGGAAAACGACATCGGCCCGGTGATCTCGGCGGGCCAGCGCGAGCGGGTGGGCGGCTTCGTCGCCCGCGCGGCCGCGCTGCCGCATGTCGAGATCGTCGCCGGCGGGCGCGACGCGGCGGGGGCCGGGTTCTACTACGAACCCACCGTGGTCGCCGGCGCGGCGCAGGACGACGAGATCGTGCGCCGGGAGGTTTTCGGCCCCGTCGTGTCAGTGACGCGCTTCACCGATCCCGAGCAGGCGATCGTCTGGGCGAACGATTCCGATTACGGCCTCGCCTCGTCGGTCTGGACGCGCGATGTCGGGCGGGCGATGCGCCTGGCCGCCGGGCTGCGCTACGGCGCGACCTGGGTGAACTGCCACTTCATGCTCGCCAACGAAATGCCGCATGGCGGGCTGAAGCGGTCGGGCTACGGCAAGGACCTCTCGGCCTATGCGCTGGAGGACTATACCGTGGTCCGCCACGTCATGGTCCGGCTGGACTGATCCTGCCCGCGCCGGACGATGCGTTAGAGCACGTTCCGATCCATCCGGATCGGATGTCGTGCTCTATCTTGTTGATAATTAGAGCATCTTTATCCGATCAGATGATTCCATCTGATCGGATGAACAGGGTGCAGCCGCGGCCGGAATCCTTCACCCCGACCCAGGCCAGCGCCGGGTCGAGATAGTCGCAGCGGTTCATGAACACGGTGCCGGTCTCGATCGCGCCACCGATGCGGGTTGCGGCCTCGATGTCGCGGGTCCAGACCGAGGCGGTGAGGCCATAGGGGCTGTCGTTCATCAGGCCGATCGCCTCCTTGTCCGAGCCGACCTTCATGATGCCGACGACCGGGCCGAAGCTCTCGCTGCGCATCACGTCCATCCGGTGATCGACATTCACCAGCACCTGCGGCGCGAGATAGGGCGTGCCGGGTCGGCTTGCGGGGAACCGCGCCTCGTCGATCAGCGCCGTGGCACCGGCGGCGAGGGCGTCGGCGATCTGGCCGCGCACGAAATCGGCGCCGGCGGCGTTGACCATCGGGCCGAGCGTGGTCGCGGCGTCGAGCGAATGGCCGAGGCGATAGGCGTTGGTGGTCTCGACGACGCGGGCGATGAAATCGTCATATACGGCGGCATCGACATAGATCCGCTCGATCCCGCAGCAGGACTGGCCGGAATTGAAGAAGGCGCCGTCGACCAAATTGTCGGCGGCGTGGACGATGTCGGCATCGCGCCGGACATAGGCGGGATCCTTGCCGCCGAGTTCGAGGCCGATGCCGGCGAAGCGGTCGGCGGCGGCGCGGACGACGCGATGGCCGGTCGCCACCGAGCCGGTGAAGGCGATGAAATCGACGCGCGGATCGCGGATCACCGCCTCGGCGTCGGCATTGGCGAGGTGGAGCACCTGAAAGACATGCTCGGGCAGGCCGGCGGCGGCGAAGGATTCTGCGAAGCGCTCGGCGCAGAGCAGCGTCTGCGAGGCCTGTTTCAGCACCACGGCGTTGCCGGCGAGCAGGGCGGGGACGACGCTGTTGACGGTGATCAGATAGGGGTAGTTCCAGGCGCCTATGACGAAGACGACGCCGAGCGGCTCGCGGGTGATGAACCGCTCGAAACCGGCGACCGGCGTGGGTCGGACCGGTGCGAGCGACGCCGCGGCGAGCGAGATCATCATCCGTGCGCGTTCGGCAACGCCGCGGATCTCGCCCGGCGTCTGGCTCACCGGACGTCCCATCTGCGCGCTGATCTCGGTGGCGATCGCGGCGCCATTGGCGGTGAAATGCGCGACGAAGCGCTCGCAGATCGCCATCCGCCCGGCAAGGTCGACGCGCCGCCAGGCCTTCTGCGCGGCGGTGGCCCGCTCCAGCGCCTGCTCGATCTCGGCCGGCCCGGCAAGGGCGCGGGCGGCGACCTCGGTGCCATCGGCGGGGGAGAGGATGCGGTGAATCCGGGGATGCTCGGCCACGGTTGGACCTCCATTCTGCGCTTGATCAGTCTGCCATGCCGCCGCGCGGCCCGGCAATGGCATCAGAGCGCAGACTGGCGGGCGGCTTGCCAATGCGGGCCTGGCAATCGCAAGCCAGGATGATCGCGGCAGAGTCGTGAAACCGGCTGGCGCGATCTGTGGTCTTCTGGATAATTATACGTGCCGGACGCCAGGATATCTGATGCTTTCCGGCGCGATGCCCGGCATGCGGGCAGGACAGGAGACAGACGTCATTGCAATGCGCCGAGCGTGTATTCGGCCACTTCACGGGGAGAGATTCACGATGACCATCGACTATCAGATTCACGACCTTGGTGATTTTCGTCTGCAGGGCGGGGCCACGCTGCGCGGATGCCAGCT
Source organism: Acidiphilium sp. 20-67-58 (assembly GCF_002255515.1). NCBI lineage: Bacteria > Pseudomonadati > Pseudomonadota > Alphaproteobacteria > Acetobacterales > Acidocellaceae > Acidiphilium > Acidiphilium sp. 20-67-58. The sequence continues at coordinate 9,441 of NZ_NCAS01000029.1, forward strand.
CGCCTACAAGACGTTCGGCACATTGAACGCCGACAAGAGCAATGCCATCGTCTATCCGACCTGGTATTCCGGCCAGCATCATGACAATGAGTGGCTGATCGGTGCCGGGCGTGCTCTTGATCCGGCAACGCAGTTCATCATCATCCCGAACATGCTCGGCAATGGCCTGTCCTCCTCGCCAAGCAATACGCCGGAACCTTACAACGGACCGCGTTTCCCGAAGGTGACCGCGTATGACAACGTGCGCGCGCAGCATCATCTCGTCACTGAAAGATTCGGCATTTCACGGCTCCGGCTGGTCACCGGCTGGTCGATGGGCGCGCTACAGACGTTTCACTGGGGGGCGATGTATCCCGACATGGTCGAACGGATCGCGCCATTCTGCGGATCGGCAAAATGCTCGCGCCATAATTTCGTGTTTCTCGAAGGGGTGAAGGCGGCGCTCACGGCCGATGCCGCGTTTGCCGAGGGCTGGTATACGACCAAACCGGCGAAGGGCCTCAGGGCGATGGCGCGCGTGTATGCCGGGTGGGGGTTTTCCCAGGCTTTCTATCGCGAGGAACTCGACCTGAAGACGCTTGGCTATTCCTCGCTGGAGGATTTCCTGATTGCCTTCTGGGAGGGGTTCTTCCTGCCCAAGGACGCGAACAATCTGCTGGCCATGCTGTGGACCTGGCAGAATGGTGACATCTCCGCCAACGAGCTCTATCACGGCGACTTTCGCAAGGCGCTGGGCGCGATAAAGGCCAAGGCGCTGGTCATGCCTGGCCAGACCGATCTGTATTTTCCGCCGGAAGACAGCGCGTTCGAGGTGAAGCACATGCCGAATGCGACGCTGGTGCCGGTTCCATCCATCTGGGGGCATTTCGCTGGCGGACCTGGGACCAGCGTGCAGGATGTCGAATTCATCAACCAGAAATTGAAGGAACTGCTCGCCAGCTGACGCTTGGCACGCCACCTGCGGACGCGTGGCCCGTGATCGAAAGCGCCAAAGCCATGTCGCATTTCGATCAGGCCGCGTGTTCAAGGGCGAGGCCACTCCGCCCGGCGCGGATGGTCTCGGTCTGGCGTTCTGCGGGCGTAGTGCGGGAATTCAGGCCATCGGCGTTTGGATCGCTTGAGTTTGATGGCGAAGAAGGTGTCCATCCTACAAGCAAATTAATATATCGATCAATCTCAATATAAAATTCATGATAATGTGAAAATACCTTTTTATCTACCCTGCAATTTTTCCTGCTTCGTTCGAATTCGAACCCATCGCAGGATGGCGCTTACCGACAACTGACTCTCCAACCGAGAGTGCCGAAACCACGACGACATCGTCGTTCACTGCTGCCACGCTTGGAACCGCCTTGTCGATCAGCTCTGGAGCTTCATGTCCATCGGACTGCGCCAATGGGCACACGGCTCCTGATCAATAGTATTTCCGATTGACCGGCTCAAGTGAGTGGTTAATGATGAACGTTAGTACATTCTTGTCTCCGCCGCCATGGTCGCCCCCCCCCCCGATTCCGCTTCGCTCCATCGACGGCCACTGAGCGGCCTTATCTTCCTGGCATTCGGAGGACTGATGATCTGCTTGGCTCTGACCGGCCACTGAACTTGTACCTTGCTATGATCAGAGCCTCCCTCGCACAGCTATGTGTCAAGTGACAGGCAGTTCCTTAAACATTGGCATTGTGCAACGTCTCTCATTGAACGGCCACACCCTCGCCATAAAAATGCCAAGGCAGAATCGCTTCCGCTCCATCCTCCCGCTGACGCCAGGTTGAGTACGAGCGCTCACTCGGCCGCGAGCCTGACCTCAATCGGGATGCCCTCGATCGGACATTCCTCGGTCCCGAGGCTCGGCCGTGTAAGACCTTCGACCTTCGCGCGTACCGCCTCAGGATTTTCAATCCACTCGCGATAGAAATCGTAGGGGCAGACTGCCTTGCCAGGCTCGTTTTCGTGAGAATTCACCATTCCGGTATATCCACGATGGAGCAGTTTGAAGAGGTGGTTCTCCGACTGGCCATTACGGCGTGCATCACGCAGTAGGGACTTCGAAAGTTGCGCATACTGGATGCCATACTCCTCCTCCCCGCACTCGCCGAGCGTGCGCCCGTCGAACCCGATGATCGCGGAGTGTCCGAAATAGGAATAAACCCCGTCGAAGCCAGAGGCGTTGGCAACCGCGACATAGACATTGTTGGCCCAGGCCATGGACTTGGCCATCATGACCTGCTGGTCCTTTGCGGGATACATGTAGCCCTGGCAGCGAACAACCAGTTCCGCCCCCTTCATCGCGCAATCGCGCCAGATCTCCGGATAGTTGCCGTCATCGCAGATGATCAGGCTGATTTTCAGGCCCTTCGGGCCCTCGGTGACATAGGTCGTCGACCCTGGATACCAGCCTTCGATCGGCGTCCATGGCATGATCTTGCGATATTTCTGGACGACCTTTCCTGTGTCGTCGATCAGGATCAGCGTGTTGTAGGGCATCTTGCGCGGATGCTCCTCATGACGTTCTCCGGTCAGCGAAAACACGCCCCAAACCTTTGCCTTGCGACAGGCTTCGGAAAAGATCTCGGTTTCGTCGCCGGGAATGACGGAAGCAGTCTCCAACATCTCGTTACGGTCATACATGATGCCGTGCGTCGAATACTCGGGGAATATTACCAGGTCCATGCCGGGCAGACCGGATTTCATCCCGATCAGCATTTCAGCGATCTTCTGTGCGTTGGCCAGTACCTCGGCCTTGGTGTGCAGCCGGGGCATCTTGTAGTTGACGACCGCGACTCCGACCGTGTCGTTGCTTGCGGAAATATCACCATGCAGCATGAGCTTTTGTCCTTGAGAGGTGAAAGGGACGTGGCGGGCCGCCGGCCCAGCCACGCGAATCAGCAGCGGGCGATCAAACCGTCGGCGAGCCGAACGACAGCGATGGCGCGGCATGCGGCTTCTTGCACATGTCAGCACAATCGCTGTCGAGCGAGCAGCAGAGCGAGCAGATGCTGCCCTTGTGAAATGGGCATCCGGTCATGTCCTCCGGCTCGTATTCGAAGCCGCAGGCAACGCAGTTCATCGCGGTATGCCCGACACCCGGATGATAGGAGGGGTCACGCGCGATGTAGTATCTACCCTTAGTGATGACCGCGACGATCGGCGACAGCACGAACGCAACGGCCAAAGCGATGAAGGAGGAGAAGGCGGCCGCATAGGCGCCGAAGACACCGAAGAACGCGAGCACCGAGATGATCGAGGCGATCACCATCGAGCCGAACCCGACCGGATTGAAATTGTAGAGATGCGCACGCTTGAACTCGACGTAGGACGGGCTGAGCTTGAGCAGCGGCTTGTTGATCACGAGATCCGCCGTCACCGCGCCGATCCAGGCAACAGCGACGTTCGAGTAAAAGCCGAGGATCTTGCCGAGGAAGTGGAACATGTTGAGTTCCATCATCGTCAAGGAAATGCCGATATTGAGGAAGATGTAGACGAAGCGCCCCGGATGAGCGTGCAACAGGCGGGAGAAGAAGTTGGACCACGAAAGCGAGCCTGAATAGGCGTTCGTGACGTTGATCTTGATCTGGGAGAGGATGACGAAGAATGTCGCCACGCTAATCGCCAACATCCCGGCGCCGAACATCGAAGTGAAGCCGGCATGATACATCTGGATCGGCTCGTTCGCCTGCGCCAACGGGGTTCCGTGTGATACCGCGACGGAGGCAAAGAACGAGCCCATGAGCTGTTTGGTGGCACCGAGAATGACCCAACCGGGGCCGGCGCCGAGCACGGCGAGCCACCAGCCGATCGAGTTTTTCTCCGTCTTGTCCGGCATGAAGCGGAGATAGTCGGCTTGTTCGCCAATCTGCGCGATCAGCGACAGTGCGATCCCGGCGGCGGAGCCGAACAGCAGCGGATTGAAGCCTGAGCCGCTCGGCGACGAACCGGCGAAGCCAATCCAGCCAGAAATAGCATGCGGATCGACGGCGAGCACTGCGATCGGCGGACTGAACAGCAGAAACAGCCAGATCGGCTGGGTCCACACCTGCAGCTTGGAAAGCAGGGTCATACCGAAGGCAACGAGCGGAATGATCAATAGCGAGCCGACCGCGTAGCCGACGGGCAGCGGGATACCGAAATAGAGGTTGAATGCCTGCGCCATGATCGAACCTTCAAGAGCAAAGAAAATGAAGGTGAAACTGGCATAGATGACCGAGGTTATGGTCGAGCCCAGATAGCCGAAACCCGCACCGCGGGTAAGCAGATCAACATCGACATTGTATTTCGCGCAATAATACGCGATCGGAATGCCGGTCAGGAAAATGACCGTCGCCGCCGCGAGGATGCCCCAGAACGCGTTGGCAAAGCCGAACTGCACGGCGAGAGAGCCGCCGATCGCCTGGTCGGCAAGATAGGCAATCCCGCCCAGTGCTGCCGAGAACACGGCATATTGCGACCAGGTCCGGAAGCTCCGGGGCGCGTAGCGCAGGGAATAGTCCTCGATGACAGGATTATTGACGAAGCGGTTGTAGGAACGCCGCGGCGCGGCGGGAGACATCTTGCCCGGTGTCGTTGTCGACATGGTTCTGCCTTTCGAACGGAATAGAAGAATGCCGTGAATGGCAGAAGCAGATCACAGGACGCGCGCTTCGGGGCATGGGCCGTATTGCGATCCGGCCTTCGTGGAATCGCGTAATCGGGGCTACGTAGACCCGAGCGCCTTGAGAGCGGCGACGACGGCAGTCGCGCGGTTCTCGACACCAAGCTTGACGAATATCTGTTCGAGATGCTTGTCGACCGTACGTGGACTTACCGTGAGGATTGTCCCGATATCGCGGTTCGACTTGCCACGCGCGAGCCAGAGCAGCACCTCAGCCTCACGCGGCGTCAGCGCCGCATGTGCCCGGAGCCGCGCGAGATCGCCGGCCACATCCTCGACTGTGACACGGAGCAGAAACTCATCCGCACCAATCTGGCCAAGCAGCACGAGTTCCACCGCGCGCCCGCCGGGGTCGAGCAGCCGGGTCTCGCTGCTGACTTCACGGGCGATGCGCTCGGTCAGCCAGTCGGCCGCCGTCTTCGGCAGCCTTTCGCCAGCGCCGAGTCCGGTCAATTCAGCTGCCTGTCGGGTGCTCCACAGTACTTGCCCGCCGCGATCGGCCGCGAGGAGGAAGCGACCAGACGCATCCATTGCCGCCTGCACGCTTCGGGTGAGCCCTGCATTGGCAAGATGTACTTTGAGCCGCGCGACGACTTCATCCGGCCGGACCGGCTTGGTGACATAGTCGACGCCGCCAGCCTGCAATCCGTCGATCACGTTGTTAGTCTCGGTGAGGCCGGTCATGAAGATGACCGGCACGAGGCCGCACCCCGGAATCTGCTTCATCCGCCGACATGTTTCGAAACCGTCGATGCCAGGCAACATGGCGTCGAGCATCACGGCGTCAGGCGTGATGCGCGCCATCACCGCAAGCGCCATCTCGCCCTGTAGAGCGACGAGCACATTGTAGCCGGCCTTTTCCAGCGTCTCGCTCAGCAGGCCGAGCATCGCAGGATCGTCATCGACGACGAGGATTGTCGGGCGGAAACTCATTCTACTTCCCCGCCGAGAGAGGCGAGCAGCCCCGCCAATTCGACCAGCCGGAAGGCATCGAGCTTGGCACGTAGAACGCCGACCGGTGCCGCCAGGTCGGGATCGCTGTCGGCGATTTCGTCAAGCCGCGCCCGCAAGGGACGGAGAAATCCGATTTCGGCGAGGCGACGCAGATCAACGGCATAGGGTGCCAGCCGCGAGAGGTCTGGCCTGCTCCCGGCGCCAGCCGGCAGGGGCTCGGATTGGTCGGACGTCCACTCGATGCGCAACGAGGCGCCGATCGTTGCCAGCAGCGACCGGAGGTCTACCGGCTTGGCAAGCGCGTCGTAGAACGGATGCGGGGCCTTTCGCCGGCGCACGATTTCACCCGCGTCGGCCGATAGCAGGATAATCGGCGTCGACTCGTGACCGCTTGCGCGAAGTCGTGCAGCGAGTTCGGCGCCGCTGATGTCGGGCATCGAAAGATCGACGATGAACAGGTCGGGGTTTGCTGATGCCGCGAGACGCAGACATCCCTCGGCATCCGGCGCCGTCAGTACATCAAAGCCGAGAGGGCCCAGCGCATCCACGATCAGGGTGCGGTGCAGAACGTTGTCGTCCGTCACCAGAATGCGGCGACGGCGTCCGACATAGCCAGTGAAGACCGGCCGGGGTGAAGCGACCATGACGCCGGGGCCGCGGTGCGAAAGCATCAGCCGCAACGTGAAGCGGCTGCCGCAGCCAGGCGACGAGGTTACGGTCACTTCGCCGCCCAGGATCTGGGCGAGCAGCTTCGTGATCGTGAGGCCCAGCCCGATCCCGGGCGGCGCCGCGCCATCGCCGGCCGACAGGCGCTCGAACGGCTCGAAGATGCGCGCGACATCGGCATCGGCGATCCCTGGCCCGGTGTCGCTGACCATGAACTCGGCCACCTCGCCCGGCACCCTGACGGTGAGCCGGACCTCGCCTTCCCGGGTGAACTTGATCGCGTTCGACAACAGGTTGATCAGGATCTGGCGCAGCCGCGTTGGGTCAGTCATGACCGTTTCGGGCAACGTATGCGGACAGTCGAACGTGAAGGTGATGCCGCGCCCTGCCGCCTGCAAGCTGAACATATCGGCGATCTGGGTCAGGAACTCGTGCAGGCGAACCGGCTGGCGCTCAAGCTCGATCCGACCGGCCTCGATCTTGGCAATATCCATCAGCCCCTCGATCAGGCCGGAGAGATGTTCGCCGGAGCGGCGTATGATCAGCATCTTGCGGCGAACGCCTTCGGGGAGGCTGCCGTCGATCTCGAGCAGCTGGGCATAGCCGAGGATCGCGTTCAGCGGCGAGCGCAATTCATGGCTGACACCAACGACGAAGCGACTCTTCGCCAGGTTGGCAGCTTCGGCAACCTCGCAGGCGCGCGCCCGCTCAGCGTCGGTTCGGCGATGAGCCTCGATTTCGGCAAGCAAAAGCGCAGTCTGCTGCTCGACCTCCTGCTCCACCGCCTGGCGGGATTCGCGGGCCAATACAAACAGCCACGACACCACGCCTGCGATGATCGCGAGCACGAAGAAAGCATGCCAGCCAGTGAGCACAAGCAGGGCGGCGGCATCCGGGTCTGTCGGCTGCGCGAGCCAGACCAGCGTCAACAGAACCAGTGCCAGGAAGCCGCATGAGGTCACGAACACAAGAATGAAACGCATGAGCGGCGGTGAAAGGTGCCGACGCAGGACGCCTGGAAGAACTGGTGCCAGCATCGAGGACAGTTGCGTGCCGTAGCGCCCGTGCGGCTTGCAGGCGTCGTTGCAGCGGGCCTCCAGCGAGCAGCATAGCGAACAAATCGGCGCCGCATACACAGGACAATGCGCCATGTCGGCGATCTCGAACTCTTTGGCGCAGACGCCGCATTGGCACTCTGCCCCCCCGGCATGATCCGGTGGCGCGCGCCGGGCGAGGTAAAACCGCCCACCGGTCGCCGCGGCAATCGCGGGGGCTGCAAGGATCGCGGTCGCGAGCGCCAGCACCGGCGCAAACGCATGCAGGACCGGGCCCATCACCCCCCGCATCGCGATTCCACCCGCCGTCACCGCGAGCAGCATCGCTCCGAGCCCCACGGGGTTGAGGTCATAGAGATATGCGCGCTTGAATTCGATTGCCGGTGGCGCAAGCCCTAGCGGCTTGGCGATCGCGAGGTCGCCAAAGATGGAGCCGACCCAAGCACAGGCCAACACCGAGTAGAAGGAGAGGATCGGCTCGATGGCATGGTAGATGCCAAGATCCATTAGCAGCAACGCGATCGACACGTTGAACCCCATCCAGACGATACGCCCCGGATGGCGGTGGGTCAGGCGGGAGAAGAAGTTCGACCAGGCGATCGACCCCGCATAGGCATTGGTGACGTTGATCTTCAGCTGCGCCACGAGCACGAGCGCCACCGTAAGCGGCAGAGCCACCCTGCCGATACCGGGCGGCAGGATCGTCTGCCACGCCACGAGATACATCACGACTGGCTGGCCCGCGGCGCGCCCGGCCCCGCTGTGTACCGCGAGGACGACAAGCAGTGAGCCGGCGAGCAGTTTGATAACCGCGGGCACCACCCAGCCGGGCCCGGCAAGCGCAACCGCACTCCACCAGCGGATGCGCCCGCCAGGCCGCGGTGATGGCAGAAAGCGCAGGAAATCCACCTGTTCGCCGATCTGGACCACCAACGACATAATAACCGAGAGGGCCGCTCCGAAGTGGAGAGGGTCGAACGGCGCACCATAGCTGTGCCAGACACCGAGATCGAGCCTGCCAGCGGCAGCGGCAATCATCAGACCCAGCAGCGGCATGAAATTGAGAACGAGCCATGCACTGCGGGTGCGAGACTGAAACCGGCTTATGAAAGTGATGCCAAACGCCACCATGGGCAGCACCACGAGCGCGGCAACGATGTTGCCCAGCCAGGCGGGGACGCCGAAGCAGTAGGCAAGCATCCCGCTAACAATCGACGCTTCTATCGCGAAGAATATGAACGTGAACGACGCGTAGATCAGCGAGGTGATGGTCGAACCGAGATAGCCGAAGCCGGCGCCGCGGGTCAGAAGATCGATATCCACCCCGGCCCGTGCCGCGACCGCGGCAATCGGCCCTGCCGTCAGTCCGATGAGCAGTGCGCCGACGATGATCGCCGGTATTGCGTTGCTGGCGCCATAGGCGAGTGTGACTGTACCGCCGATCGCCTCAAGGGCGAGGAAGGCGGTCGCACCGAACGCAGTGTCGGCAACGCGGCCAGGTGAAAAGCGGCGCGCCCGATTGGCCGTGAAGCGGAGAGCGTAATCCTCCATCGTCTCGTTGCCGACCCACTGATTGTAGGTCCGTCTGGGGGGCGTGATACGCTGGCGCACGTTCAAGCGCTGTCCTTTCGGTCCTGCGGCGTATCTTCCCCTGACAACCATCTCGCCGCTTCGGTGGAATGACGTGGCGGATCGTTGACTGATTCATCACCCGCGGAAGTGCTTATGCATATACGGCGAACGCCGTATTCAATCCCGGCCCGATTTTGTCGACGGTCTGTGCAGATTTTGCAGCACATAAAAGGAGCATTCCGTGACGGAAACCCTGATCAAGGTCGACCTTGCCGGTTCGCCCTACGACAACGACATGATCCACAATCGCTGGCATCCGGATATCCCGATGGTGGCCACGGTCAAACCTGGCGACGATTTCATCCTCGAATGCTTCGATTGGACCGGCGGGTTCATCAAGAACAACGAAAGCGCCGCCGATGTGCGCGACATTGATCTGAGCACCGTCCATTTCCTCTCCGGTCCGGTCGCCGTCGAGGGGGCGGAGCCCGGCGATCTCCTTGTCGTGGACATTCTCGACATCGGGACTCTCCCCGGTAATGAGTGGGGATTCAATGGCTTCTTCTCGAAGCAGAACGGCGGTGGCTTCCTGACGGACCATTTCCCGCAGGCCCAGAAATCGATCTGGGACGTCAAGGGAATGTTCACCAGCTCACGACACGTCCCGGGTGTGCGCTTTGCCGGGCTGATCCATCCGGGCCTGATCGGCTGCCTGCCGGACGCGAAGCTGCTCGAAACCTGGAATGCGCGGGAGAACGCACTCATCGCGACCAACCCGACGCGTGTGCCGCCGCTGGCCAATCCACCGTTTCCGTCCACCGCACACATGGGTCGGCTCACCGGCGAAGCACGCACCGCCGCCGCGGCGACCGGTGCGCGCACCGTGCCGCCGCGCGAACATGGCGGCAATTGCGACATCAAGGACCTTTCCCGCGGTGCCCGCGTCTATTTCCCGGTCTATGTAAAAGGTGCCGGGCTGTCGGTGGGCGACCTGCATTTCAGCCAGGGCGACGGCGAGATCACCTTTTGTGGCGCGATCGAGATGCCTGGCTGGATTCATCTCGGGGTCCACAGCCTGATCAAGGGTGGGATGGCGAAATACGGGATCAAGAACCCGATCTTCAAGCCGAGCCCGATCAAGCCGGACTATAACGACTTCCTGATCTTCGAGGGCATCTCCGTCGATGATCACGGCGGCCAGCATTACCTCGACGTGTTCGTGGCCTATCAGCAGGCTTGCCTGAATGCGATCAACTACCTGACCAAGTTCGGGTACTCTCCGGCCCAGGCCTATGCCATTCTCGGGACCGCACCGGTACACGGGCACATCTCGGGCGTCGTCGATATCCCGAACGCCTGCGCGACCCTGTATCTGCCAACCGAGATTTTCGATTTCGACATCAACCCCGGCGCCGAAGGTCCGACAGTGCAGGCCCTCGGCGGTGCCGACGTCCTGCTTGCGCCCGATCTCTGACGGAGGATCATGCCATGCCGGTCTATGATTACGAATGTAAGAGTTGCGGCACGTTCGAGGCGCTTGCGCCGATGGCAGAATACAAGCGCTGTCAGCCCTGTCCGGGATGCGGCGCCTCGGCTGAGCGGGTGCTGATCTCGGCACCAATGCTGACGACACTCTCGGCTGCGCGCCGCACCGCATTCGCGGTCAACGAGCGGAGTGCCCATGCTCCGGACACCAGCCGACGGAGCGGCCGTCACCCGGCCGGTTGCGGCTGCTGCAAACCCAAGACGAAGGCCGACGGCGCAACTGCGAACAAGTCCTTTCCCGGTCGGCGTCCGTGGATGATCAGTCATGCGTGAACAAAAGCGCGTCCCGCACCCGACGCCACGATGCCCGCCACCGTAACGCGGTGGCGGCGGTTCCGGTCTGGCGAAAAATGCCCCGTTTCAGTTGCCGGCTGATGGTCATGATTGACAGCCCTTGCAGGACCCAGCGATCTTTTAGGCGACATGACGGCAATCCGCATGCCGGCGGGATGTCGAGGGGGCCGGATGGAGGCGAAAGGACAGAAACGGCTGGGCGCGACCATTCCTGTGCAGCGGATTTTGTGGGGGCTTGGCGCCGCCAATGTCGTGGCCTGGATCTGGGCGGCGGCTGCGTTCGGCGGGGCACCGCGGCTGCTCGGCATCGCGGGGCTGGCCTGGCTGTTCGGACTGCGGCACGCGATGGACGCGGACCATATCGCGGCGATCGACAATGCGGTGCGGCGGCTGGCCGGGCGCGGCCGGGCAGCGAGCCTCGCCGGGCTGTTCTTCTCGCTCGGGCATTCGAGCGTCGTCGTGCTGCTGGCGGCGGCGGTCTCGTTCGGGGCGGGGGCGCTGCGGGGGCATCTCGACAGCGTGACGCGCTATGGTGCGTGGGTCGGCACGATCGTCTCGGTCGGGTTTCTGGCGCTGATCGCCGGAGCGAATCTCGTGGCCTTGCGGGCGGAGACACGCGGCGCCGCGGCGCCTGGAGGCGTGCTGAGCTGGCTGGCACGGCCGCTGTTCCGCCTCGTGCGGCGGAGCCGGGACATGTATGCGATCGGGTTCCTGTTCGGCCTCGGCTTCGACACCGCGACGGAGATCGGGTTGCTCGCGCTCTCGGCCGCGGGGACGGCGCACGGGATTGCCGCGTGGCGGCTGATGGCGCTGCCGGCGCTGTTCACCGCCGGGATGTCGCTGGTCGATACCGCTGACAGCGCGCTGATGACGCGGGCCTATGGCTGGGCGCTGCGCGACGGGCGGGTCCGGCGGCGGTATAACGTCACGTTGACGCTGGTATCCGCTGTCACCGCCGTGATCATCGGCGGCGTGGAACTGATCGGTCTGATGAAATCTTCGTTCGGGTACGGGCTCTCGCGGGCGGCGGCGCTGCTTGCCGCCCACTGGTCAGAGCTCGGCATGGCGATCGCGCTGATGCTGGCGGGACTGTTTCTGGCCGCGATCCGGCGCGGCCGGGCCGCGGCAAGGATTGCGGGCCGGAGTCCCCCGGGCGCGCCGCCCGGCTGATACCTGCCCCCCCCCCACGCGCCTGGTTCCCAAGCAGGGGTGATCGTATCAGCCCTGTGCGTCCTGTGTCGTCGCCGGGGCGGGCCGCCAGTCGCGGAAGTACAGGCGGCCCAGACTTGCAGCAAGATCCATCAACAGGAGCTGAGCCTGGTCCAGATAGTCGTGAAGATTGCCGGCGAGCAGGCGCTGTGTTGGCGCGACATAGACATACTCGCGCAGGTACTCCGCCTGTTCGAGCGGATCGCCGAGGCCTTGGAGATGATGTAGCCGGGCGAGATCGCCGAGATGCGCCTCAATCCGGCGAACACAGAGCAGCAGCGAGCGCGGAAAGGACGGATCGCGCAACAGGAAACTGACTACATCCCCGATCGAGGCGCGGGCAGAGGAGAGCTGGCGGAACGCGTGATACCCGGCTGCGGCCCGCAACACTGCATACCATTGCGTAATCTCGATGACCTTGCCGGTTTCTCCTGCCCGCGGCGAAAGCAGGTGATATTTGATGTCGAGCAGGCGCGTCGTCTGGTCCGCCCGTTCGATCAGCCGGCCCAGCATGTAGAAATGCCAGCCCTGGCCGCGATACATCGTCCCCTCAGTGATGCCGGTATGGGCCTGCACGGCTTCCTTGAGCCGGACGCAGAGACGGGAAAGCCTGTCGCCATCCAGGGCGCCAGGCTCGATCTGACTTACAAAGCGATGGAACATGTTGATCTGGCGCCACATCTCGGTGGAGATCAGGGACCGCAGCGTGCGCGCGTTGGTTCGTGCCGCGGCGAGGCAATAGGGCACGCCCGTCGGGTTTTCGCGATCGAGCAGATAGAAGCGCCTTACGATATCGGGATACTGCGACACATCCGCCCCGGCTTCGGCCAGTCGTTGGGCGTCGTCATTGATGGCGAGCAGGGCGGACCACGCATCGGCCTCGCGACCGGGGCTTTCAAAGCTCTGGGTCACGTCGATAAGTCTCGCGAGATTTTCGATCCGCTCCAGATAGCGTGCCATCCAGAACAGGCTTTCGGCATCGCGGGCGAGGAGTTCGGGCTCGGCGCGCATGTCAGTTGGCCGCCGCGCGACCGGGCTGGTCGGCGAGCACCCAGGTGTCTTTCGAACCGCCGCCCTGGGAGGAATTGACGATCAGCGAATCGCGCCTGAGTGCAACGCGGGTAAGACCGCCGGGCAGAACCCAGCTGTCGCGACCGGTTACGACGAAGGGACGGAGATCGACATGGCGGGGCGCGATCCCATCATCCGTCAGCGTCGGGCCTACGGAGAGCGGGATCATCCCCTGACTGATCCAGTTTGCCGGATCGGCGAGCAGCGCGGCACGAGCTGCCTCGAGCTCCGCCCGGCTGGCACGGGGGCCGACGGTGATGCCATATCCGCCGGATTCGCCAACCGGCTTGACCACCAGCTCATCCAGATGATCGAGCGTGTATGCGAGCGCATCCTTCTCCCGACAGATATTGGTATCGACATTGGGCAGAATCGGATCTTCACCGAGATAGTAACGGATGATGCGGGGCATGTAGGCATAGATCGCCTTGTCGTCGGCGACCCCGGTCCCGACGGCGTTGGCGATGGCGACATTGCCAGCCCGCCATGCATCGATCAGTCCGGGAACGCCCAGCATCGAATCCGGTCGGAAAACGGTGGGATCGAGGAAATCGTCGTTCAGGCGCCGGTAAATCGCATGAACCGGGCGCGGGCCGGCCGTTGTGCGCATGTAAACACGCGCGTTCTCGACATTGAGGTCCGACCCCTGGACCAGCGGAATACCCATTTCGCGCGCGAGGAAGACATGTTCGAAATAGGCCGAGTTATAGATGCCGGGCGACAACAGCACCGCGCGCGCCTCGGGATCGGGGACGGGGGCCATCTCTTCCAGCGCGGCCCGCAGACGATAGCCGTAATCATCGACAGGGCGGAGACGCATGCCGGCGGCCAGATCGGGAAAGGCGCGAAGCATCAGGTGCCGGTTTTCGACCACATAAGATACACCGGACGGCGTGCGGGCATTGTCCTCCAGGATCCGGAACGTGCCGGCCTCGTCGCGCACGATGTCGATCCCGCAGACATTCACATAGCTTCCATGTCGGATCGGAAACCCGATCATCTCCGGGCGGAAACAGGGGTTCTGAAAGACAAGATCGCCAGGAACGACACCGTCCTTCACGATTTTCGCATCACCGTAGATGTCGCCGAGGAAGGCGTTGATTGCGGCGACGCGCTGGATCGCCCCGGCCTCGATATGTTTCCATTCCGACGGCGTAAGAATGCGCGGTATGCAATCGAACGGAAGGATGCGATCGATCGCGGTACTGTCGGAATAGACCGTGAATGTGATCCCGAGATCGATCAGCTCGGTTTCCGCCGCCTCGGCGCGACTGCGCAAGGCCTCCAACCCGATATGAGACAGGCGGCGACGCAGAAGAGCCGGAACGTCACCATCATCTGGACGCGGATGGGTCAGTTCGCAGAAGAAGCCGCCCGGATTGTAGCGCGCGAAGAGATCAGCAGGGATATCGGCTTCTGTCAGCCCCGTATGCGCCATAACTACCGCTACCTCCGCTTGTTTCAGCGCCGGGGCTCGGGCGGATCTGTCGCCGGCCGCCGGCGCGATGACGTTTGCGCTGCGCTAGGCCGTGTCTTTCTGGCGTTATCTGCTATCCTCATGTCAAGTATGACATGCCTTTGGAGCGCTCGGCAATAACCCACGATGACCTCTCCGATGATCGACGATTCTGATATGCTGAAACGATGGATGATGGTGCTTAAGCGGCGCGCAACGTGACCGGGACCAATCCCGCAAGGCGCTTTCTCCCCTTCGCGATGACGTTGGGGACGCGGGAGCTGGCGGCGCGCAAGGCGGCGCTGCGGCGGATGGCCGCCGTCCAGCTACCGGGCGTCGCTCGCGCGCCGGAATACGACCCGTTGCCGGTCATGTTGCCGGGTGGGTTAGCCGCGCGGCTCGGGCGAGCCCTTTGCCGCCGGGCAGCGCTCCTGGGGGGTGCGATCGACGATCTATACTCCGTTCGCAGCCTCGTTGCGGCGGGCACCGTATCGGCGGCCACGCTGTCGGCGGCCGATGGCTGGCTGCGACAGATGGTTGGCGATGCGGGGCTCGTCGCACCACGGCTGGCGCTCTACGCCGCCGACCTCGCGATCGACGCCGTGGGTGGCGCTGTAGTGCTCCGCGACCATGTCGATATCGTGCCTGGACTCGGCCATGCGATCGCGCTGCGCCGCTTTACCGGGGCAGCGATGCCCGAACTGGTGCGGTCGGTCACGTTGGTCGGGCGGGGGCCGGTGATCGAACGCTGGCGGGAAGACCTCGCGCACTGGGCGGGCGGCGGCCTTGTCGCGCTGTTGGAGGGCGAGGCAGAAAGCGCTGCGGATGATGGGGCCGATGCCGCGCTGCTAGCCCGGGCGATCGGCGCGCCACGGTTGCGACCTGCGGATCTGGACTGTTTCGGCGAGGCGCCCGAATTCCGTACGCTCACGGGCAGCCGGCCCGTGCGGCTGCTGATCCGGCGTATGGCGGCATCGGCGATCGATCCGCTGGAGCAGGGCGGCAACCCAGCAGCCGGCATTGCCGGGGTGTTGGGTGCGCTCCGGCGCCAGCAACTGGCGATGCTCAATGCGCCGGGAAGCGGGGTCATCAACGAGCCAGCCATCGCCGCCAGTATCGAGGTGGCTATCGGCGCGGCGCACGAGGCGGCATTCGGTGAGCCGATGATGTTGTGTGCCGGGGCTGGGGCAGATCTGCCGATCGTCCCCCTGGCGCCTGAGTCGGACAGTGCGGCGATGGGAGAGGCTGCATGTGTGCTGCGCCTGTTCGCGCTGCACTGTGGCTCGACCGGCTGGGTTGCGTTGCCCGGCGGGCTGGGCCTCGCACAGGGACCGGACGGGATGACGCACATGAAAGACGTCTGGGTGGTCGATCGCGGCGAGGACGCGGAAATGCCACGCCTGCCTGTCCGCGGCGCGGTCAGCCTCGCGCGGGCGGCGACCTCGGTCTTGCCGAGCCGTGCCGCGGACGATCTGTTCTGGCTCGGCCGTGCGGTCGAACGGCTGGAGGCGGCGGGGCGCCTCTGCGCGCTGGCGCAGAGCGGATTGGCGGAGTCAAGCGCACTGCCGCATGAACAGTTTCAGCGCGAGCTGCTCCTCAGGTGCCTGGCACGCCAGCAATTGATCTCCCCCGATCTCGCAGGGCGCAACGTTACCGCGCGGCAATTGCGCGAGGCGATCAGGGGCGAGGCGGTGTTCGCACCGCTGATTGAGGCGGTGCGCCGACTTCTTGCGGCAACGTCCGACCGGTTCAGCCCGACGATGCTGGCCACGATCGAGGGCGCGCTGGAACGGGTGCTGGCCGCGCGGGCAGCCGGCCTCGTGAAGCTAGTGCCGGCCATCTTCGGATTCGCCGCCACTTGTGCCGGCGTGATCGGCGAGGACGCGGCGCGGGACGGAGCACTCCTGTTCGCAACGCTCGGCCAGCGTCTGGAACGGCTGTTCGGGCTGGCGGGCAGTTTCGCGATCCTGCTCGAAGAGGAAGGCGGGCGGCTGGCTGCGGGGGCTTCGCTGGCGATCGAACTGATCGATGCGGGGATGACCTGCGAGCAGCGCTACGGCGGCATCCCCGAACCCGATACGGCGCTTCGGTTGCTACTGGCAGATCCGGCCTATCCGCGCAGCCTGCTTTTCCAGGCGATCGCACTGGCCGAGGGCTTCGAGCGGCTGGACGCGGCGGCCGAAGCGGCGGAGGCCAGAGCCATCGGCGTCGCGCTGAAGGCTGCGGCGGGTTCGGCGTCGCCGCGAACGGCATTGGCGGCCGTCGAGGCGCGGGCGGCGGATCTCTCCAGCGCGCTGACGGGGCGCCTGTTCGCGCCGCCGGCGAGCTGCCAGCATCGTGATGGAGCAGCACCAGCGTGATCTACGACCTGACCCATCGCACGCTTTATAAATACTCCGAACCTAGCCTGTTTGCGCGGCATCTCTTGCATCTGCTGCCGCGTACCCGTTCCGGGCAGCATGTGCGGGAGGCGTGTCTGAGGATCCTGCCGGTGCCGGATTTCCGTTTCGAGGAGATCGATTATTTTGGCAATGCGCTGACGACGATCGTGCTTGTCGCTCCACACGATATGCTCGAAATTACGCTTCGGGCCGTGATCGAGGTCGAGGCGCCGGCGGCGAGGAACGCCACGGCTGCGGGCGGAAGGGCGTGTGGCGCAACGGCGGCAGAGATTGCGGAGTTTTCGGTGACGACGGCGCTGACCCGCGCGGATGCAGCGATTGCAGCCTTTGCGCACGACGCTGCGGCAGGGCGGGGCGATGCGTTCGGCGTCGGGCTGGCCATGATGCAGGCGATCCATGAACGCTTCACCTATCGTCCGGGCGTGACCTCGGTGGCGACCACGGCGGCAGCGGCGCTGGCGCGCCGCGAAGGCGTCTGTCAGGATTATGCCCACGTCATGCTGGCGGCGCTGCGTGTGCTCGGCTTGCCGTGCCGCTACGTCTCCGGCTGGCTGCGCTCGGGTGAGGCGACGCGAGGGGCGGAACAAAGCCATGCCTGGGTCTCGCTGTGGACCGGTCCCGGACGCGGCTGGGTGGATTTCGACCCGACCAATAACATCGTGGTGGGGTGCGAGCACGCGACCCTCGCCTGGGGGCGGGATTTCGACGATGTCAGCCCGGTGCGCGGTGTCATTCGGGGCGGCGGGCAGCATATCCCGACCGTCGAAGTGGCCATGCAGCCGCGCACTTCCAGCTGATGTCGAGCCTCCTCGCGGCGAGACCGGACGGCGCGGCCGATCCATACAATGACTCACCCGATGCCGCGAATGCCCGAACGCACCACCTGCGCCCTCGCTCCCGCTGGCGGTTTCGCGCTACACTTCGTGCCCTGGCCCTTCCATCACCGCGGAAGCGCGTTCTGGCGGGTTGAGCGAGAAAACAATGACCGAACCGACAGACCATCGTGACGGCGTCGCCTTCCCGCAGGAGCGGGCCGTGCCGGGCAATGCCCGATTTTGAGCACCGCGCGCACCTCCCGCACATCCGTCCAGCGGATCATTCCACCGCGCCGCGCCTATAACCAATGGGTCGCTGATGACACGATGGAGGATTATGCGCTGCGCTTCACGGCGTCCCATGCCCGGCGCTGGTCAGCCTTTCGCGTCGGCAATACCGCCCTCGGTGCGATTTCCTTCCTCGCCTGCGAGGCGATCGGCGGCGCGATCACGCTGAGCTTCGGGTTCGACAACGCGATCGCGGCGATTCTAGCGGTCGGAATAGTGATGTTCATCCTCGGCCTGCCGATCTGCCTGTACGCCACACGCTATGGTGTCGATGTGGATCTGCTCACCCGTGGCGCGGGCTTCGGCTATATCGGCTCGACGGTCACCTCGCTGATCTATGCTTCGTTTACCTTCATCCTGTTCGCGATCGAGGCCAGCATCATGTCGGTCGCGATTAATCAAGTGCTCGGCATCCCGCCGTGGTTTGCCAACGTGATGAGCGCCCTCATTGTCGTCCCGATCGCCTTTTTCGGCTTTCGTGCGATCAGCCGGCTCCAGGTCTGGACCCAGCCGCTCTGGTTGTTGCTCCAGTTCGGCCCGCTAGTCTGGTTCGCCTGGCGGCAGACATCCCTGTTCGGGGGCTGGCGCGATTTCGCAGGCATCGGTGCCGGACATGAGCTTGGGCACGGGCTTGCGCTGATCCCGTTCGGCATGGCCGCATCGGTCTTGCTCTCGCTCCTGCCCCAAATTGGCGAGCAGGTGGATTATCTGCGCTTCCTGCCAGAACGTAGCGACACCGGAACGTTTCGCTGGTGGAGCACCATGCTGCTCGCCGGCCCGGGCTGGGTCGTGATCGGCTGCGCCAAGCTGGCTGCGGGCTCCTTCCTCGCCTATCTCGCCGTGACCCATGGAATCGAGGCAACTGAGGCAACCCAGCCGGCAACGCTCTATCATCTCGCCTTTCTCGACATCACCGGGCATAGGGCGCTGGCTGGCGCCCTGACGCTGGTCTTCGTCGTCACCTGCCAGATCAAGATCAACGTCACCAACGCCTATGCCGGCTCGATCGCCTGGTCGAATTTTTTCTCCCGGCTCACCCATAGCCATCCGGGCCGCGTGGTCTGGATGATCTTCAACGTGCTGCTCGCCCTGCTGTTGATGGAAATCGGCATCTTCCGGATAATCGACAGCATCCTAGGCCTCTACGCGAATTTCGCGATCGGCTGGATGGGCACGCTTGCTGCCGACCTGATGATCAACAAACCGCTCGGTTTCAGCCCACCGGGGATCGAGTTCAAGCGGGCACACCTGTTCGATGTGAACCCTGTCGGCATCGGCGCAATGGGGCTGTCGGTTCTCACCTCCACCGTCATGGGTCTCGGCGGGTTCGGCGCCGCCGCCCACGCGCTGGCCCCCTTCGCCGGCCTCGTTGTCGCCCTCGTTGCCGCCCCCGCGATCGCCATCGCCACGCGCGGCCGCACCTATATCGCCCGTACGTCTGCGGCGGACGATGCCACGCCGTCACCGCGGCGCTGCATCGTCTGCGAAAACCCATTCGAGGCGCCGGACATGGCGCATTGCCCGGCCTATGGCGGCGAGATCTGCTCGCTCTGCTGCTCGCTCGATGCCCGCTGCCACGACATGTGCAAACCGGCCGCGCCCTGGCAGACCCTCCTTAGCACGCGCGTGCGCGCCGCCGCCGCAAGCGTCTTACCCGCTCCGGTAGCCGACCGGATCGACCGTCGCATCACCTCGTTCCTCGCCGTCTTCGCCCTGCTCACGCTTGCGACCGGGGCGCTCCTGCTGCTGATCGGCCTGGAATACCGTGCGATCGACCCGGCAGAGCGCGAGACCATCGCGACCACGCTCTGGATCGTCTTCCTCGCTCTTTTCATCATTGCCGGCGTGATCGCCTGGGTGCTGGTCCTGGCGCAGGCGAGCCGCCGCGCCGCCGAGGCCGAGAGCGCGCGCCAGACCTCGATGCTGATGGACGAGATCGCCGCGCACGAACGCACGGACGCCGCACTCCAGGCCGCGAAGGAGGCGGCAGAGTCCGCGAACATCGCCAAAAGTCGCTATATGGTCGGTGTCATCCACGAGATTCGCGCGCCGCTGAATGCGATCTCCGGCTATGCCCAGCTGCTGGAGCGCGCCGGCACGCTCGACCCGCAGGACGCCGCCCGCATTATCCGCCGCAGCGCTGAGCATCTTTCCAATCTCGTCGACGGGCTGCTCGATATTTCCAAGATCGAGACCGGCTCGCTGCAGCTCCACCGCGACCGCATCAATCTCGCCGAGTTCCTCGACCAGATTGTCGACATGTTCCGCCTCCAGGCCGCGGCGAAAGGGATCGCCTTCATCGACGACCGGCCCTCGTTGTTGCCTCGACTCGTCCATACCGATGCGAACCGGCTGCGCCAGATCCTGCTGAACCTGCTGTCGAACGCAATCAAATACACTGCCTCCGGCCATGTCCGCCTCCGACTCCGCATCCGCAGCCAGGTTGCCATCTTCGAGATCGAGGATACTGGCTGCGGCATTCGCGCCGAGGACATCGACCGGATCTTCGAGCCGTTCGAGCGCGGGCATCTTCCGGCGGCGCATGTGGTTGCCGGCACAGGGCTCGGCCTGACCATCAGCAAGCTGCTTGCCAACGTCCTCGGCGGCGAGATCACCGTGACCAGCATCGAGGGGCAGGGTAGCCGGTTCCGGTTGCGGCTGATGTTGTCCGAGGCTGAAGCCGGCGATGTGTTTGCCCCCGCCGACCGGCGCATCGCCGGCTATCGCGGCCCGCGCCGCACGATCCTGCTCGTCGACGACGACCAGGCCCATGTCGAACTCATGCACGAAATCCTCGATCCGCTCGACTTCGCAGTTTTTGCCGAGCCAGATGGCGCGCGCGGCCTGTCGCGTGCGCGCGCCATCGTACCGGACCTCGCGATTCTCGATGTCTCGATGCCGGGCATGTCAGGCTGGGAGCTTGCGTCCCGCCTTCGCGAGGACGCCATGGGCAGGGAGATGCCGATCATCATGCTCTCGGGCAACCTGCACGAACTGCCCGCCGCGGCCGCCTGTGCTACCGCTCATGATGCCTTTCTGGCCAAGCCGCTGGATATCCGCGCCCTCCACGAGACCATCGGCCACCTGCTCCGTATCGAATGGATCGAGGCGCCCACCGAAGCGGAAGCGCCTTCGGAGCCGGTGATGCGTGCTCCTCCGGCGACACCGCCTCCCGCCGCAGCACCGGCGGTGGCTCCGGAACCGCTCGCGGCGGGGGATCTGCGCGACCTTCTCGAACTCGGCCGGATTGGCTATCTCACCGGCCTTGAGGAAAAGCTGGCCGAAATTGCGCGGAAGGATCCAGACCGCGCCGGGACGGTCGCCTATCTCGGGGCGCTGGTCGGCGATTTCGCCCTCACCCGCTTCACCACACTGATCGAGGCATGGCTTGAGGATGCGGAGAACGATGCCGGAGCCTGACAGCATCAAGCGCCGCGATACGGTTCTGATCGTGGACGATTCGCCGGAAACGCTGGGGTTCGTTCGCAGGGCGGTCGAGGCCGCCGGCATGGCGGCTCTGGTCGCGACCGACGGCGCCAGTGCGCTGCGGCTGTTGCACCGGATCACCCCCGATCTGATCCTGCTCGATGCGGTCATGCCCGGGCTCGATGGTTTCGAGACGTGCCGCCAGATAAAGACGGACGCGGTTCTCGCGCCGCTGCCGGTGATCTTCATGACCGGCCTGGCCGATACCGGCGATGTCGTGCGCGGGCTCGAAGCCGGCGGTGTCGACTATGTCACCAAACCGATCGTGGTCGACGAACTTCTTGCCCGCGTGCGCGTGCATCTCGAAAATGCGCGGACGGCGCGCCGCGCGCGATCCGCACTCGATGCAACCGGCCGCTTTCTCATCGCGGTCGATCGGGAAGGCAAGCTGATCTGGTGCACGCCGCAGGCCGAGCCGCTGCTCGCGGGCGCCGATCCGGCGCGCGGTGCGGCGGGGTTCGTACTGCCGCCCCCGCTGGTGCGGCTGCTCGCCGAACCGCATGCGGCCCCGCTCGGTGAAACCATGCTGGCCGTCGGGGACAGGACCGTCTCGATATCGTATCTGAGTCGCACCGCGCCCGACGAGTTCCTGTTCCGCATGAAGGAAACCGGCTCCGGGCAGGACGAGGCATTCCTGCGTGACTATCTCTCGCTGACAATGCGCGAGGCCGAGGTGCTGATCTGGATCGCGCGCGGCAAGTCCAACCGCGACATCAGCGACATTCTCGGTATCAGCCCGCGCACGGTGAACAAGCATCTCGAACAGATCTTCACTAAGCTCGGCGTGGAGAACCGAGCCTCCGCCGCGGCAACCGCCGTGCACGCGATGAGCCGCTGAACACCCAAGCGTTGGCCGCGCTTCAGATGTTCACCAGATGCGCGACGTCGTCGGCCTTCTCCTCGCTCGTGCTTCCCTCGCGTATGATCTGGCCGCGCTGCATCACCGCGAAACGGTCGGCGAAACCCCAGGCGAAATCGAGATACTGCTCGACGATGACGATCGTCACGCCGAGCTGGTCGCGGATCCGCCTGAGCGCCTCCTCGATCTGCTGGACGATGTTCGGCTGGATCCCCTCCGTCGGCTCGTCGAGCAGCAGCAGCTTCGGCTGCCCGGCAAGTGCCCGCCCGATCGCAAGCTGCTGCTGTTCACCACCGGAGAGAAGCCCCGCCTTGCGCGAGGCGATGGTCGCGAGCTTGGGGAACATGTCGAACACATAGTCGGGCACGCGTCGGCTGGGGTCCGGGCGGCCATCCAGCGCGGCGAGGCCGGTCGCGATGTTCTCGGCGACGGTGAGCTGCGGGAATACATGCCGCCCCTGCGGCACGAAGCCTATGCCCGCCCGCGCGCGCAGATGCGGCGCCGCTGTCGTGATCTCGGTGCCGCCGAAGCTGATCCGGCCCGAGATGCTCTTCTTGATACCGACGATCGTCTTGAGCAACGTTGTCTTCCCTACACCGTTGCGGCCGACCAGCGCGAGGGCGCCGCCATCCGGCACGGCGAGATCGACGTCCCAGAGCACCTGCGAGCGGCCATAGGCAGCACTCACCCGATCAAGCGTGAGCAGCATCCTTCGCCCTCCCCAGATAGACTGCCTCGACCTCCTTGTCGGCGCGGATGTCGGAAACGCTGCCCTCCCGCAATATCCTGCCTTGATGCAGCACCGTCACCGGGCCGTCCAGTGCCTCAACGAAGCTCATGTCGTGGTCGATCACCACCACCGCATGCCGCCCGGCAAGCGAGCGGATCAGCGCCGCCGTCCGCGCGGTATCGTTCCTGCCCATGCCCGCGGTCGGCTCGTCGAGCAGCAACAGGTCGGCGTTCGTCGCCATGACCATGGCGATCTCGAGCCATTGCATCTCGCCATGCGCGAGACTGCCGGCGGCAACGGTGGCGCGGTCGGCGAGGCCGACCCGTTCGAGGATGTCCGCGACGCGTGCCGTCTCGTCCGGCGGCACGCGTGAGGAGAGGCTCTGCCACAAGCCGCGATCTCGGCGCGCCGACACAAGCAGGTTTTCCGCGACGCTGAGATTGGGCAGCACCCCGGGAGCCTGGAACTTGCGGCAGATTCCGCGACGGACGATCTCGTGCTCCGGCAGATCGGTAATCGCCTTATCCTTGAACAGGATCCGCCCGGCGGTTGCCCGCACGCGGCCGATGATCGTATCGCACAGTGTCGACTTGCCGGCGCCATTCGGTCCGATCAGGATCCGCAGCTCGCCCGGTTCCACCACGAAGTTGACATTGTCGAGGGCCAGAAATCCGTCGAAATCGACGCTCACGCCCTCGACGCGGAGCAGGGGAGGTGGACGCATCACCATCTCGTTTCACTCCGCGTTGCGCGGGCGCAGGAGGGCCAGCCCAAGCCGGCGCCAGCCAGTTGCCAGTCCTCGCAGCTGCACGAGACCCGCGATCCCCTCGGGCAGAAAGGTTACGACCAGCACGAACATCAGCCCGAGCGCATAGAGCCAGGCGGATGGGAGCGCGCTACTGATCTCGTCCTTGGCGAAATTCACCAGCAGCGTGCCGGCGACCGCTCCCCACAGCGCGCCTCGGCCGCCGACCGCGACCCAGACGACCATCTCGATCGAAGGGATCACGCCAACCATCGCCGGCGAAATCACACCGGCCGCAAGGGTGAACAGGGCGCCCGCGAGCCCTGCGAGCATGCCGGCGATGGTGAAGGCAAGGACTTTGTAGGGTGTTGGGTCGTAGCCGAGGAATCGCACCCGGTTCTCGCCGTCCCGCGTGGCCCGGAGCACGGCGCCGAACCGGCTCGCCATCAGCCAGCGAAGCAGCAGGTAGGAGGCGATCGTCGATCCAAGCGTGACGTAGTAGAGCCCGACGCCGAACCCGTTGGAGTTGGTGCTGAAGCCGAACAGCCGCGAGAAATTGGTCAGCCCGTTGAACCCTCCGGTCAGAGATTGCTGGCTGACCAGCAGCGTCGAGAAGGCGAGCGCCAGCGCCTGGGTGATCAGCGCGAAATAAACGCCGCCCACCCGCCGGCGGAACACGAGCCAGGAGAATGCGGCAGCGACAAGGCCCGGCACCGCGATTACCGCGATCACCGAGACCAGCGCCGAGCGGAATGGCACCCACGCCAGCGGCAGGGTGGCGATCCCGCTCCAGACCATAAAGTCCGGCAGGTCGTTCGCCGCGTGCCCGGCGAGCTTGAGATGCATCGCCAGCATGTAGCCGCCGAGACCGAAGAACACGCCCTGTCCCAGGCTGAGAACGCCGCCCTGGCCCCAGATCAGCCCGATTCCGAGGGCGAGGATCGAATAGGCGAGGAAGCGCGCGAGCAGTGTCAGCGAATAGGACGAGACGAGTGAGGGTGCCGCCAGGCCGAACGCCACGACGGCGAGGCCGATGAGCAGCGGGGTGCGCGCCCCCGGATCGGCCAGACGCGTGCGGATGGTTTCGATGATCATGGCATCCCCCTCAGCTTTCCAGCGCGCGCGAGCGGATCGCGATTACGCCCTGCGGCCGCACCTGGAGGAACAGGATGACGAAGACCAGGATGAGCACCTGCGCAACGCTGACATCGACGAAGATCTGCGCCAGTGCAGAGATCATGCCCACCATGAAGGCCGCGATCGTGGTGCCGGTCAGGCTGCCGAGGCCGCCGAGAATGACGACGAGAAAGGCCGGTACGATATAGCTTTGCCCCACCGTCGGCGTGACCGGGCCGAGCAGGGCCAGCACTACGCCTGCCATGCCGGCGATGCCGGTACCAAGGGCGAACACCATGAGGTCGATCCGCCTCGCGTCGATCCCCGTCGCACTCGCGACCGGCCGGTCCTGGTTGACCGCGCGGACATACAGCCCGAGCCGCGTCTTCGTCAGCAGCAGCGCGATGCCGCCGAGCACGGCCGCGGTCAGAGCGAGGATGAAGAGCCGTGCCTCCGGCACTGCGAGACCGGCGAGCGGGCCGTGCTGGATCCGGATTGCCTTGTCCAGCCAGCGCGGTGCGACCACCTCGACGCCGATGGCCCCGAACAGGCTGCGTGCCCCTTGCTGGAGGATCAGGCTGACACCCCAGGTCGCGAGCAGCGTATCGAGCGGGCGGCTCGACAGCCTGTGGATCACGCTCCACTCCAACAGGGCGCCGATCAGCGCCGCGCCCAGGAAAGCCACCGGCATCGCGACCAGGATTGCGAGCGGCCCGGGCACGACATGCAGCGTCAGATAGGCGAGATAGCCGCCCAGCATCAGCATTTCGCCATGTGCCATGTTGATCACCCGCATCAGCCCGAAACTCAGGGCGAGGCCGAGTGCCGCGAGCACGAAGAGCGAGGCGACCGAAATGCCGTTGAAAATCTGCCCCAGGAAGAATGCCGTCTCGGTCATGGTAGCGGTTCCGTCATCGGGATGACATCCGGTCCGGCCCGAGGGCGATCACCTGCTCCGGCCGGACCGTTATCAGGTCATGTCAGTGAAGCTTGCAGCTCTTGCCTGGGAAGGTGAGCGGATCGTAGGGCTGTGGCTCGATTTCTTTCGGCGAGCTCCAGACGATCTTGAATTGCCCGTCGGGCTTGAGCTCCCCGATATAGGCCTTCTGAACCATGCTCTGGTTCTGCGCGAACTTTACCTCGCCAAGCGGGCTGTTCATGAAACCGAGCTTCACCGCCGCGGCACGCACCTTGTTCGGATCGAAGCTCTTCGCCTTCTCCGCCGCCGCCGCCCAGATGTAGACGTCTTCGTAGCCATGGACCATCGGGTCGTCGACCACCTGGTCCTTGCCGAACTTCGCTTGGTAGGCCTTGATAAATGCCTGGTTCATCTGGTTCGGCAGGCTCATGTAGTAGTTCCACGCGGTGAAGCTGCCTGCGAGCAGGCTCGGCCCCATCGCCTTCGCTTCCGGCTCGGCGATCGAGAAACTCATGATCGGCAGTTTGTCGGTGCTGATGCCGGCGGCGTTGAGCTGCTTGAAGAAGCTGACATTGGAATCGCCGTTCAGCGTGTTGATGATGATATCGGGCTTGCTCTGCTCGATCTTGGCGATGACGCCGCTGAAATCGGTCCCGCCGAGCGGAACGTACTGCTCGCCGACGACCTTCAGCTTGTCGTGGATGATGTGCTTGCGCAGGATCAGGTTCGCCGTGCGCGGATACACATAGTCCGACCCGAGTAGGAAGTAGCGCTTGTAGCCCTTCTGTTCCGCCCAGGTCAGCGCGGGCAGCGCCTGCTGATTCGGCTGCGCCCCCGAATACATGATGTTGGGCGAGCACTCGTTCCCTTCGAACTGGACCGGGTACCACAGCAGGCTGTGGAATTTCTGGAAGACCGGCAGCATCGCCTTGCGGCTGGCCGAGGTCCATCCGCCGAAGACTGTCACCACGTGGTCCTGCTGGATAAGCTTGGTCGCCTTCTGGGCGAATGTTGCCGGCTCCGACGCCCCATCCTCCTTGATCACCGCGATCTTGTGTCCGAGCACGCCGCCTTTGGCATTGATCTGGTCGATCGCGAGAAGTTCCGCGTTCTCCAGCGGCACTTCGCTGATCGCCATCGTTCCGGAGAGCGATTGCAGAACGCCGACCTTCACCGTTGGTTCGGCGTGAGCGAGCGGCGCACACAGGGCAGTTCCGGCGAGCATGAGAAGGGATAGGCCCGCTTTTTTCAGACGCATCGATGATGACTCCCCACAGGGTATTTGTTCAGGGCGAAAACGTGGCAGAACGGTAGGCGTCATTCGTTGCCTCGCGGTATCGGGCATTTGACGTATGGCCGCCCCTTATCAGACCGGACGAATTTGCACCGTCGCCCGCCGGAGGGCGGTGCTGTAATTTCGAGCGATGTCGGGGAAAATGTTCGTGGGCTCCAACCTTGTTGCAGTATCGCCTGGCAGCGGTGCCGGTTCGGCAGGGGGGGAGTGTGTCTCCGGCGGCCGCCAACGTGCGATCAGCGCAGCGAGGATCGGCGTGACACGGAGGGCCGGAAAGACCGTGCTTGGTCGTCTCCATCAATCCGGGTCGCTGCGCCTCCGGCTGCCACGCGAAACATCGGCATCGGCGCCGACCGCGGTTCTGCTGAACACGGCGGGCGGCGTTGCCGGCGGCGACAGCCTTTCGCTGGATGTCGATTGTGGCGCTGCTACGTCCCTGACTGTCACTACCCAGGGTGCGGAACGCCTCTACCGTGCGCTGCCCTCGGACCCTGCATCGCGCATCGTCACGAGCATTAACCTTGCGGACGGAGCCTGCTGCGACTTCCTTCCTCAGGAGACGATCCTGTTCGACCGTTGTTCACTCGATCGGCAACTGGTGATCAACATGACAGGCTCTGCCCGCTTTCTCGGCATCGAGGCGATCATTTTTGGCCGGGCAGCGATGGGCGAGACGGTGCAGACCGCCAGGCTGCGGGATTCGATCACCCTGACACGCGACGGCGTGCTGCGATTTCACGAGGTTTTCCGGCCGCCCGGGCAGGTCGCCGCCTGGCGCCAACGGCCGACCGCCCTCGGCGGCGCGACGGCGATGGCAACGATCTTGCTAGCCTGTCCGGACGCGGGCGAGCGTCTTGTCCCCTTGCGCGATGCGCTGGCATCGTTTCAGCTGGGTGCAAGCGCCTGGGACGGGCTGCTCGTGGGCCGGATCGTTGCGGCGGATGGCGCCGAACTGCGGCGTGCCCTGCTCGCATCGATGGGCGTGCTGCGGCAGGGCCGGGCGATGCCGCGGGTCTGGTCGTGCTGAAGGGAGAGAACGGTGAACCTGACTCCACGTGAGAAAGACAAGCTGCTGGTGGCGATGGCTGCCGAGGTCGCCCGACGGCGCCTGGCAAGGGGCGTCAAGCTGAACCACCCGGAGGCGGTTGCCCTGATTACCGATTTTATCGTCGAGGGTGCGCGTGACGGAAGCAGCGTTTCGGCGCTGATGGAGGAAGGCGCGCATGTCGTCACCCACGCACAGGTCATGGAGGGTGTCGCCGAGATGATTCACGACGTCCAGGTCGAGGCGACGTTTCCCGATGGCACCAAGCTCGTCACCGTCCACCGGCCGATTCGCTAACGCGTCAACCGGTCGGCCAGGGACGCACCGCTTATCAACATGAAAGCGTGCCGTATCCGGTCCGGCGGGATCGGAAAGGGCGCGAGG
The DNA here is from genome assembly GCF_002255515.1 of Acidiphilium sp. 20-67-58. Lineage (NCBI taxonomy): Bacteria > Pseudomonadati > Pseudomonadota > Alphaproteobacteria > Acetobacterales > Acidocellaceae > Acidiphilium > Acidiphilium sp. 20-67-58. Next base: position 37,994 of record NZ_NCAS01000029.1, read on the forward strand.
AGAACAGGATGATTCCCGGAGAAATCATTTGCGCCGATGAAGAGATCGTCCTGAACGACGGGCTCGAGGGGATCGCGCTCGATGTCGCGAACACCGGCGACCGGCCGATACAGGTCGGCAGCCACTACCATTTCGCCGAAGCCAATGCGGCCCTGCGGTTCGATCGCGCGGCGGCGAGAGGCCGCAGGCTCGACATTCCGGCCGGCACCGCGATCCGTTTCGAGCCTGGCCAGAGCCGGCAGGTGGTGCTGATTCCGCTCCGGGGCGCCCGCCGTGTTGTCGGGTTCCGGGGCCATGTCATGGGAGACCTCGACTGATGGCACGTCTCCCGCGCTCAGCCTATGCCGATATGTTCGGCCCAACCGTCGGCGACCGCGTCAGGCTCGCGGATACCGAACTCTTCGCCGAGGTCGAACGCGATTTCACGGTCTATGGCGAGGAGGTGAAATTCGGCGGCGGCAAGGTCATCCGCGACGGCATGGGGCAGTCGCAGCGCGCGCAGGCAGATGGCGCCGCCGACACCGTCATCACCAACGCCCTCATCATCGATCACTGGGGGATCGTGAAGGCCGATATCGGCATCCGTGACGGCCGGATCAGCGGCATCGGCAAGGCTGGCAATCCCGACATCCAGCCGGCCGTCACCATCGTGATCGGACCGGGCACCGAGATCATCGCCGGCGAAGGCAAGATCGTGACCGCCGGCGGCATCGATGCGCACATCCATTTCATCTGTCCGCAGCAGGTCGAGGAGGCGCTCGCTTCCGGCATCACCACCATGCTTGGGGGCGGCACCGGTCCGGCGACCGGCACTGCCGCGACCACCTGCACGCCAGGGCCTTTCCACCTTGCGCGGATGTTGCAGGCGAGCGAGGGATTGCCCGTCAATCTCGGCTTTGCCGGCAAGGGCAATGCGTCGGCCCCGGCGGCGCTTGAGGAAATGATTCGCGCCGGCGCCTGCGCGCTGAAGCTGCACGAGGACTGGGGCACGACCCCGGCGGCGATCGACACCTGCCTTTCGGTCGCGGATCGCCACGACGTGCAGGTGATGATCCATACCGACACACTGAACGAGAGTGGCTTCGTTGAGGACACGATCGCGGCCTTCAAGGGGCGGACGATCCACGCCTTCCACACCGAGGGCGCGGGCGGCGGACATGCGCCGGACATCATCAGGGTCGCCGGCTTTTCCAACGTCCTGCCCAGTTCGACGAACCCGACGCGCCCCTACACCGTCAACACGATCGACGAACATCTCGATATGCTGATGGTCTGTCATCATCTTGACGCCTCGATCCCCGAGGATCTGGCCTTTGCCGAGAGTCGCATCCGGCGGGAGACGATCGCCGCAGAGGATATTCTGCACGACCTCGGCGCGCTGTCGATGATGGCCTCGGACAGCCAGGCGATGGGCAGGGTCGGCGAGGTGATCACGCGCACCTGGCAGACCGCCCACAAGATGAAAGTCCAGCGCGGCAAGCTTGCAATCGGCGACGAGGCAAGCGATGCCGCCGCCGACAACGCGCGGATCCGCCGCTACGTCGCCAAATACACGATCAACCCGGCCATAGCGCATGGGCTGTCGCGCGAGGTCGGCTCCGTCGAGGTCGGCAAGCTCGCCGATCTCGTCATCTGGTCGCCTGCGTTTTTCGGTGTGAAACCCGATCTGGTGATCAAGGGAGGGGTGATCGCGATGGCGATGATGGGCGATCCGAACGCCTCCATACCCACGCCGCAGCCGGTGCATGCGCGCCCGATGTTCGGTGCGTTCGGTCGCACCCTTGCCGCGACATGCGTGACCTTTGTCTCCGCGGCGGCGTTCGAGGACGGCATCGGCTCGCGACTCGGCCTGTCGCGCATGGTTCGCCCGGTTGCGAATGTCCGCGGCGGCATATCCAAGGCCTCGATGATCCTGAACGGGGCCACCCCGCTGATCGAGGTCGACCCCGAGACCTATGACGTCCGCGCCGATGGCGAATTGCTCACATGCGAACCCGCCGCGGTCTTGCCGATGGCGCAACGGTATTTCCTGTTCTGATGCGCGCGCAACGAGTGATCCGGGCCGGTGGATGGCTAGGCGACAGCGCTACCGACAGCGTGACCCTCGATTATGACCGCCGTCACCGCCGGCGTCTGGCGCTGACCACCGATGGCGGGCGCAACCTTCTGCTAGACCTCGCGGAAGCCACCCATCTGCGAGATGGCGATGGTCTGGACTGCGGCGATAAGGGGATCGTGCGGGTCATTGCCGCACCCGAGTCGCTGATCGGCATCGCCGCGCCCCCAGCCCTGCTGATCCGTATCGCGTGGCATCTCGGCAACCGGCATCTCGATGTTGCCTTTCAGCCCGGCGACGAATGCGGTTCGCTCCTGATTCGCGACGATCACGTGATCGGTGATATGGTCCGCCGGCTCGGCGCGACGGTAACTCCCGTCACCGCCCCGTTCGACCCCGAGTCAGGGGCCTATGACGGGCATCATCATTGACGACCAGCGGCGGCATAGGGTCAGGCGGGCTGATTCGCCTGCTGACGCTGTTGTCGCCGGCCTTCCCGATCGGCGGCTTCGCCTATTCGCACGGCCTCGAACAGGCGATCGACGCAGGCGACATCGCGAATGACGCCCAGCTCACGGACTGGCTGGCGGCAATGCTGACCGAGGGCGGCGGGCGGAACGATGCGATCCTGCTCCGCTTGTCGTATCGGGCGGTGGCCGGCGATCCCTCCGGCGCCGACCTCGCGGCGATTGCACTGCTCGCCCGGGCCATCGCCCCCTCCGCGGAACTGGCGCTCGAAACCCTGCAGCAGGGTGATGCCTTTGCCATCGCCGCGTCACCCTGGATGCCCGCTGCGCTTGCCCGGCAGCTCCGCGATCTGCGCCCGCTCGCCTACCCGGTCGCCTTCGGCACGGTCGCCGGGGCACAGGATTTCGGCGAGGACACCGCCGTTGCCGGCTATCTGCATGCCTGGAGCGCCGGGCTGGTCTCCGCCGGCGTGCGGCTCATCCCGCTGGGCCAAACCGCCGGGCTGGCCCTGCAATCGAGGCTTGAGGCGATCATCCTGGAAGTTGCCGCGGCAACTTGCGACGCCTCCCCGGACGATCTCTGGAGCGCCTGTCCGCGTGCGGACATTGCCTCCATGCAACACGAAACAACACACACGAGGCTTTTCCGCACATGACAAGACATGGACCCTTGCGCGTCGGCATCGGTGGCCCGGTCGGTTCCGGCAAGACCGCGCTGATGGACGCTCTTTGCCGGGCCTTCCGCGATCGCTTCGAGATCGCTGCGATCACCAACGACATTTACACGCGCGAGGATGCGGAGTTCCTCACGCGCGCCGGCTCGCTGGTTCCCGAGCGAATCATGGGCATCGAGACCGGCGGCTGCCCGCACACCGCCATCCGGGAGGATGCCAGCATCAATCTTGCCGGTTGTGCCGAGCTTTCCCGCCGGTTCCCGGGGCTTGATCTGCTGCTGATCGAGTCCGGCGGCGACAATCTTGCCGCAACCTTCAGCCCCGAACTTGCTGACATCACGATCTACGTGATCGATGTTTCCGCGGGCGACAAGATTCCGCGCAAGGGCGGTCCTGGCATCACCCGCAGCGACTTGCTGGTGATCAACAAGATTGATCTCGCGCCGCTGGTTGGAGCCAGCCTCGAGGTGATGGACCGCGATGCCCGGCGCATGCGTGGCGATCGTCCGTTCGTGTTCACGAACATCAAGGCAGGAAACGGCGTCGACGCCGTCGTCTCCTTCATCGTGAACGCTGGCGGCCTCGACGGCCGGAAGCAGGACTGGCAACACGATACGCCCCCCGACTAGCCGCCGTGGACGACCAGTTTCCGACAGGATCGGTCATGATCCAGTCACCACGCACATGCTGTGCAGATCGAAGGAACGAGTGGATGAACGATGCCAAAACCGCCCTCGGGCGCAAGATATTGCAGATCAAGAAGGCCAAGGGCTTGAGCTGGACGGAGATTGCCGCGCGGCTCGGCCATTCGCCCGTCTGGGTCTGCGCAGCCTGTATGGGCCAGATGTCCATGACCGCCGAGACCGCCGAAAAGGCGGCAATGCTGTTCGGTCTCGATCCTGAGGAGGCCGCGCTGCTGGCAGAAATTCCTTATCGCGGGTCGCTGCCGACTGAGGTCCCGACCGATCCGCTGATCTATCGCTTTTACGAGCTGGTTTCGGTCTACGGGACAAGCTGGAAGGAATTGATCCAGGAAGAGTTCGGCGATGGCATCATGAGCGCGATCGACTTCGACATGGCGATCGAACGCCAGCCCGACCAGAAAGGCGACCGCGTGAAGGTTACAATGAGCGGGAAATTTCTTCCCTACAAGCGATACTAAGCCCTGTGGGTATCGAACTAAGCCGCTGACGCGGTAGTTGCGTCTGAAGCAGCGGCTTTCCTGACGTGGTCTGGCGCGAGGCTCTGGACTCACCTGATCCATGATGTGACGGCGAGGACGAGGCAGATGCCTGCGAGGAAGTTTCGTGCGGTTTTGTCGTAGCGTGTGGCGATGGCGTCGAAGGGCGGAATGGCACGCTGACGGTGATGCGGTTCGGTCAGTTGGTTATCGACCAGGGCGAGCTTGTGCTGCTTCGCTTTGCGGCGAAGGAGGTAAAGAACGGGCGGCGTCTCGAATGCGAATTGCCGTCGCACCTGCTGCCGCACTTTCGCTACTACGTCGACGAGATCCTGCCCTTGATGGGCGGAGCCCAACCCGGGCCCTCGTTCTGGCGAAACGTCGACGGCTCACCGTTCGAGTATGCCGGGATCATGCAGATGTTCCGCCGCCTGACCGCCCGGGAACTTGGGCAAGCATTCGCCCCCCACGCCGCGCGCAGCGGAATGTCGACCGCGCTGGCCGCGATCGCACCCGACCAGCCCGGCCTTGCGGCTTCGGTGCTCGGGTCGTCCGAGCAGGTCGTCGAGCGGCATTATCTCAAGGCGACCATGCTTGAGGCCTCACGTCAGGCCAATGCGGCGCTGGAGGCCGAGCGGGAGGAGCTCAGGCTGCGTGCCCGCACCCTGCTCGCGCGGAGGAGGGGGACTCACATATAGGCGCCATAAAATATCAATATAATCATATATTTATATAGATATATGTCTGTATTTATGCTATATTATTCATGCAGACATCCTTGCATCGCAACCCTGACGCACCCGCGTGGACTATACCACGCGGGGCGGTTCCGTCTGCCTGACCGGCACGATCATCCATGCCGGTGCGTCTCGGGCTGATGCTTTCTGGAAACTGAACATGACCACAACAACGCTGATCCAGGCGCTGCGTGCTGATGCGCGCGCGAAGCTGGAGCTCGTCCATACGCTGGACGATCTCTACAACGCGACCGCGGTGCTGGCCGAGCTCATCGGCCTCATGCGCACGGCGCCTGAAGACCGCCCCCATGCCGCGGCGGGAGATGATCCCGAGCGGCTCCTGGCCGGCGACCTTCTGATGCTGGACACGGCGCGCGCGGATCTCGTCGCGCGTCTCGATGCCCATGGCCGCGCCCTCACGGCCGGCCTGTTCGGCGCCCATCAGGCGGCCGACCAGACCTGACTGCAGCCCCACCCTGCACAACGCGGGGTGGGGTTTTTGGCTTTCTGGCGGACGTTAATCGCACCATCCCCAAAAATTTTTCGCATTTATCCCTTTGATAAAGACAATCCCTGTATTGATCTGTCATTGCTAAATAGCACTACGGAGATGCGAAGGATTATTCGTCTCGTAGAGGGCATCTACGATGATGACCTTGAGAATGATGAGGATAGGGGCTCATTTGGCTGGTGGATTTGGCCGAATGGGGAATTGGAAGAGTGTCCAGACGCGGGCACCCATGTCGATCTTACGTGGGAGGAACTGGATCAGGACTTCGAAATCGTTGGCAAATGAAAATCTCAATCCACGGAGGAATTCTACGGAATCCGTAACCAGAGTTCTTCCCAGCGCCTTTAGCGGCTCCGTCACCACCGCTTTCGCCACTATGCCCTCGATCACCACCTGCTTAACGTCAGCTAGACGAACCTCGATCCGACCTTGGTTTTTGAGTGTGGCTGCTACATATTGCCAATTTTGCTGATCACGGACGTGTGATGCTTATTAACCTTATCTACTGCCACTAGTCTCGCGGCGTGTCGCCATCACAACGCCCGCAGAATACGCCGTCATGGCATGCCTTCAGTCAGACCACGCGCAGCTTAAAGATGTCCGAACGGTCCCATAAAATTGTGATCCGGAGAGCATTATCGGAGTTTGGGACAAATTTGTGGGCAAATCTTGCCGAAAAAGGGAAAAATTATTAAATATCAAGATAATAAAAAGCGGGTCTGGCGGAGAGGGTGGGATTCGAACCCACGGTACCCGTGAAGGCACAACGGTTTTCGAGACCGTCCCAATCGACCACTCTGGCACCTCTCCGCGGTCGGG